>CAZLOL010000001.1:0-88374 GCA_964561045.1 uncultured Ignavibacteriaceae bacterium
TGCGGAGCTTCGTGCATTACGTATGTAAAAGGAGCGGAGATGATAATGTAACCTTCTTTTTTTAATAACAGGTTTATATTACTTACTGTTTTTCTGTCATTCACTGTATGCTCCAGAACTTCAGTACAAAGCACACAGTCAAAGTAACCCGGTTCAAAGTGTTTATCCGTATCCTCAGCATAGCAAAGTACTTCAACGGTTGAATCTTTATGAAGTGAAAACGGAACATCACATCCGACAGAAGATTCGCAGATCTCGTTGTATATAGCGGAATATGGTTTATTACCGCAGCCCAGATCCAGAAGTCTTCCTTTCATCATTTCCTTAAAATGGATAATGCATTCGAGCAGCAATCCGTTCTTATAATAACTTTCAGATCCGAAATATTTCAGATAGTATCTTCCGTTTTTCTTTGCAAAAGCTGAGCTGTCCAAATTATTTTATATTTGTTCCAGAATATTTTTTACAAGAGTTTCCAGTGTATATTTTTCTTCTACTATTTTACGGGCTTTGATAATATGATCCTTCATCTCATTTTCATTCTTCAGATAATATTCAGCTTTATTTCGAAGTTCGCTTTTTGAATTAAAACACACTACTTCTCCATCAGGGAAAAGATCATCAATGTCTTTTTTATATTCTGCAAGAACAAATATTCCCGAAGCAATGCAGTCAAAAACTCTTGTCGGGACTCCGTTTATGACACCTGCATTTACAATTACAGGGTAGATCTTTGCACAGCTGCATGCAATATTTACTTCTGATGCTGTCAATAATTCATTTATGAAGTGTTTTTTTAACTCAGGAAAATAGGGGAACAACTCAAGCCAGAGTTTGTCTCCGAAAATTTTCATGTTTAATCCGGAAAGTTCATTTATGACAGCTGATCTTTTTATTCCCCAGGAATTCAGATAGTAACCGGTTCCGATGAATAATATGTCCGCTTTGTATTTTTCCAGTTGACCTGAATCAGGTTTTACCGGCATGAATACGTCAGTATCGGTTCCTACTGGAGAGTAAACAATATTTTTTATATTCAGCATTTTCAAACTGTCAATCCATCCTGTGTCCGGAACAATAACCATATCCGCATTCATAACTGTTAACAGGAAAGTTTTTTTACCCGGGTAAAGATAATTAGGGTCATCCCCTAAAAAAACTATTACTTTGGTTCCGTTTTTTCTGAAAATCTCGTTCGTTTCGGGAAGTAATCTGCAATCGTTGTAAACAAAAATGTAAGAAGGCTTATCTCTTTTATACCTTTCTATTAAAGCATCATTTATTACACGTGAATATTTATTTTGTATGGAGTTATCATATCTCCTGGGCAGTCTGTGAGAATAACGGCTGAGAGTTTTCCATTTTTCAGGATACAGAGAATGTATGTTAATATAATTTACACTTTGTCCATTCTTTATCAGAGCATTTGCAAAATAATATTCAAGAGGACCGAGATCCTGTTCACCTAAAACCCAGTACAGATCAAGCGGCGTAATTGTAACTGACATTTTCTTCGGGCTCCTGTTTGGCTATGTTAAAAAGTATATTCCCTATTGCAAATAGAATTGCTCCTGTTGCATTGAAATAAAACATATCTATGCTGAATACACTCATCACAATTATCATCAGCATCAGAGATGCCAGCGTTGAAAATAATATGTAATCAGCTTTAATGAAAGCTTTGATGCTTTGATAGAATTGTATCATGAAAGAAATAAGCATTATCAGTCCGGCTGCTCCAAAAATAGTAATAATGTTGGGAAATCCAAGGTCATTGGTTATCAGCCTTCTTGATATTGAAGAGAAACCCGCACCGAATAAAGGGTATTCCCACCATACATTTATCATCTGCAGTAAGATGTATTCTCTTCCTAAAAACGATGAATCAGTTTTATCTGCAAGATCATTTATTGAATTAACTCTGAGCAGAAAAATATCAAAGATCTGATTAAAAGTGGAAGATGTATATAATAAAACAACACCTATAAAAACAAATGATCCGAGAAGTCCGAATAGTTTAGTTTTAATATTTAATTCTTCAATGTTTTTCAGTAAAAGAAATGCCGAAATTACTATAAGGAAAAACACAAACCCTATTATCCAGATCCTGCTTAATGCGATCATTATAGATAAAGTATATGAACCTATAAGAAGAAGTCCGTAGTTTCGTCTGTCTTTAAAAAAGTAGTAAAAACCAAAAAAAAGATTGAACGGAAGCAGGTATCCTATCCGTGACCAGATGTAACCTGTCTTTATGCCACCGAATTCAACAGCAAAAGGATCTTCACCGTAAAAGACACTGTACTTCTCGAAGAACCGGATAGGAATTCTTTTTTGCGTGCTGTATTCAAAAACCTGAACAACTATGAAAATAAATACCAGTGAAGTAATTACTTTTTCCAGAAAATTAAAGGATTTTATATCTGTGATCGTAATAACAAAGTACGGCAGGAAGAGAAAATTACCAAATGGCCTGATAACACTGAATGTGTCTTTTATTGATGATGAAGATATAAGATAAGGAATTATCATTGATATTAAGAACAAAGACAATAAAATAACAAATGATATTTTATAATTGAGAAGAAACAGATTATCTTTCTTCAGAAAAATAACAACTAAAAGTGCAATCCAGAACAGATCCATAAAATAGATTGTACCGACACCGCCGAAATCTCCTATTTCAAGATTCGGATTTACATAAACAAATTCTCCGAAGTTTGTAATTACCATTAAACAAGTGAATATACCCGATCTGTAATCATATAGCAGGAGAACTAATGAAATTATAATTAGGATATAAACAATAAGCATCAGCATATTTTTATTCCGGTTTTAAGTTTTCATAATATTCATCTTTTGTTATCGCAAGTAAAATATTATCCCAGTATCTGCCGTTCCTGTATAATGATTTGGGTATTCTGCCCGTGACTTTGTATCCGGCTTTCTGCGCAGCTATCAGGCTGGTTTCATTATATTCACCGACCTTTGCATAAATTGTATGAACATTAATACTTTCAAAAAGATATTTAAAGATCATATGAAAAGATTTAAGCCCGAAACCTTTACTCCTGTATTCCTTGAAAATATCCATTCCCATTTCCGTACATCTGTTGGTATCATCCAGATCCTGCAGCTTCCATACTCCTATTACCTTTTCCGGAGTTTTGTGAAAAATGCAATAAACAGTATTGTTCTTATTCTTTGAAATGCTCTCCCACCATTGTAACTGCTGTATCTCAGTAATTATTCTCGGGTCTCGAAGCATTAGTAGTACTGACTCGTCATTGTGTTCTTGCCTGATTAATTCAATATCAGTCCTTTCAACAGCTCTGAATCCTATATCTCCGGATTTTATCATTAGATGTGAATTAATAAAAATTACTTATTCTGTTAATTTAAAAACTTATTTTAATTTAAGTATAAAAGAAAATTAAATAACAGAAGTAATCAAAAAATAATTTAGAATATTCTGCTTTATTTCTTAAAAAAGAAAATCAAGTTTTAGAATGCACAGTTAAAATATAGAAATATTAAAAAGCAAAAAAGTTATAAATGAGATTACCTCACTAATTCAGCAATAACAACAAAAAGATAAACGGTTTTATATAGATTCAAGAATGATGATCCGGTGAATTTAATTTCCTGTTTCTTAGCTAGTGTCCTTTTCTTAAAAGTCCTTTTAATTCAGAGAAAGCAAATCTGAATGAAAAAATATCGTTTATCCTGAACTTTTCCTCAATGGAAATTTTCTTAAGATAAACATAACTGATAAGGATTGTTCCGGCAGCCACAAGAGGAAGAACGAGACCTGTACCCGTTATCCCGAAAGTATTTATAAGTATTAATGAGAATAAAACTGATAAGAGCATAGAGGATACAGATATTATCAGTATGTAATTATACCGGTTGTATGCTAAAATAATCAGTGAACTAAACATGACTAGCGGCCATAATAAAATTGTTACAGAAAAATTTTTCAGAATGGAAACAGAATCAATGAATTTTTCCCCGAACATCAGTGAAATAATCTTTTCCGAAAATATATAAGTGAAAATACCTAAAATAATGCCAATCAGAATATATGAGTAAAATATTAGACTGATCTTTTTTATATTTCCCTCCTTCGGTTTTTTTGCGTATCGCAGAAGTAAAGGCATAAAAGTGTAGCTAACACCCTGCACAACGGTTAATAATATAAGATATATCTTGTTAGAAGCATTGTAAAGTCCTACTGCGTGTTCATTCAAAATTATTCCCGTTGACAGAATTATAAAAGATGAAGTTATGCCTTCTGCCTTAGATGCAAGTCCGAGTTTGTATGCTTCTTTAAGTGTTTTTAAATTATCTTTTAAATTAAGATTGATCCTTATGCTGTTCTTTTTTATGTATGGTATAAATAAGAATATGGAAGTTATAATTGTCTGAATGACGGAGAATATTATTAAAACTATTACCGAATGAACTTTTGTAAACAGAAAAAAGATCAATCCGGCGTAAACAAGCTGTCCGGCTAATTCAGAGATCGAATTATAGTACAACTTATTGTTTGCCAGGTAGTAATATCTGATCGCAAAAATCTGTGAAATGTAAGTGAGCGAAAAAATCAGTATCAGTAAGTATTTATCCGAATCAAAGATAAAATATCCTGCAATTATCAGTACCGAATATGTAATTATTAATGTGAGAAGCTGAAGTGAAATTATTCTTCCTATTACTGTCCTGCTGTCAACTTTATCACAGAGCCTGTTTGTTCCATAACTTAAATACCCGAAGTCTATGAAAAAACCAAAATAAGATACAACTACAAAAAGATATGAGTACAAGCCGTATCCTTCGGGTCCTAATGCTCTTGTTATAATTGGCAGCGTGAGAAATCCAATGAGCCTTGAAATTGAATCCACGCCAATCTTTGAAATAAAGTTTATGATTAATTTCAAAGTCCGGTCTGTTGGTTTTTTAGAATTTTACGGTACCAGGCATTTGCATCAGCTATGCTTTCATAATCTCCGAGATCGAACCAGTAACCTTCATGCTTCAATGAATATGAATTCTTTCCTTCAAAAATATTCGCCGGGTCTTTGCAATTAAAACTGTTTCTGATAATATAAGGTGCAATCACACCGTAACCTGAACGTGGATCCGGATTCTTATAGTAAAATTTCCTTTTCTCCGTATCAAAGTTTCCCATTTCCGAAAGCTTCTTTTTGTCTTTGATGAGGTGAATTGAAAATACAAAATCCGCTTTTTCCTTTATGAACTTTTCTGTCAGATCATCTACTTTCACTTCACATATATTGTCACTGGGAATCAATACTCCGTGCTTTGGAGTGCCGGTGATTTTTTTAATATACTCCCACCCGCTGAACATATCAGAGACTTCTTTGTCATCCTGTATTATAGTATTGAATCCGCACTCCCGTAATTTGTGATCATTATCTTCATTGGTAAGGAGTATTATCTCATTTACAGATTCGGAATCCGTAAGCAGCTCAAGTCCGAATTCAAATACCGGCTTATTAAATACAGGTAAAAATGATTTTGAAATGTATTTTGTAAGATTCCTTATTCTTGTGCCTCTGCCGCCGCAGAACAAAACTCCTAAAAATTCTTCCATAGTATTTCTGTTCCTTTATTGCTGAACTTTATATCAAGAGCTATAAAGTTTGGGTAGAGTTCGTATTTTATTTTTTCTTTTACTTTTGGGTCGCTTGCAAAAGCAAGCAGAAAACCCCCTCCGCCTGCTCCAAGTACTTTGCCTCCGGTTATACCTTTTCTTCTGAGAGTATCATAAAGCTGATCTATGAAAGGGTTTGTTGTGTGATTGTTTGTTGACTTTTTTAATTTCCAGCCCTCGTGTAGAAGTTTTCCGATCTCATTAATCCTGAAATTCTTTGACTCGAGTTTATTTAAGAATTCAAAAGACAAATCCCTTAAATCAAAGAAAATTTTTTTCTTGTCACCGTTGATAAGATTTAATCCCAGATTTGTCTGAATGGATTTGATCTCTCTTGACATGTTGGTGAACACAAGGAACATCCTGTCTTCCAAACTTTTCAGTTTGTCTTTAGAAATCTTTACTGCCCTGATCTTAACTTTGCCTTTTTCAAATGTCATCGAATTAAATCCGCCGAATACTGTTGCGTACTGATCCTGTCTGCCGCCTATAGTACCTGCATCTGATTCAAGTTTGTAGGTTAATTCGGAATGCTCTGTCCTGTCTTTTATCTTTTTATCTCTCAGAGTGCTGCACCCAAGAATAAGACTGCTCATCATAGAAGAAGATGCGCCGAGTCCGCTTCCTGTAGTCATTACATCTGATGTCAGAATTACTTCTATGCCCTTGAAGATCCCGAAATGTTCCAGCGCTGTCCGAGAGTAAATATGCTTTATCCTGCTTGTTATGGATTCTGTATCTATCTCAGCATGATGGACCCTTACATTCGAATCAAACATATCCTTAATGGAAACATAGTTGTACAGATCAATTGTAGATGATACAACGTGACCTTTTTCTCCCTGATCATAGAATGATTCCAGGTCTGTTCCGCCTCCGGCAAAACTTATTCTAAGTGGTGATCTCAGATATATGTGTCTTTTATTATACAGCATTAGATTTTTCCTTCAAGTAAATACTGAATATATTTTTTTGTTCCTTCTTCTACAGTGACTTCCGGTATAAAGCCAAGTTGTTCATTAATTTTTTTTATAGATGCGCATCTTCTTCTTACCAAATGAGGATCTGAATCTACGTATTTTACTTTGGCTTTTTTCCCAAGTAAATTTTCTATTTGCTTTAATATTTCCTTTAATGAAGTTTCTATTCCTGTGCCAACATTGAAGTGTTCATTTTTTACTTTGTCATTGAATAATGCAAGTATGTTGGCTCTTGCTGCATCGGATGAATGAACCAGGTCAAGCGTTTGTTCTCCGTCACCATACATTGTAATTTCTTCACCGTTGTAAATTGCATGTATCCACTTCTGAAACACCTGAGTGTAAAAAGCTCCTAATCCTTGTCTTTCACTATAAATGTTAAAATATCTGAATCCGACATACGGAACATTGTTCGAATATGCCCATGACTGCATCAGAGCTTCTTTAGCTATTTTCGTTGCACCGTATAATGTCTGATTGTCAAAAGGATGATCTTCCGTCACCGGAACAAATCTCGGATTTCCGTAAACAGAAGCCGAAGAACCGTAAGTAAGTTTCGTTACTTCGTATTCACTGCATGCCTGAATGATATTGAATGTGCCTGTTATATTTGTTTCAATTGCTTTGTGAGGAAATTTATTCGAATCAAGTATCATCAGAGATGCCTGATGCGAAACATATTCCGGCTTGTGCCTGTCAAAAACATACTTCACCATTTCATAGCTTCCTATATCGATGGTTTCGAGTTCAACTTCATTATTAATGAGATGTCCGGAAATGTTCCTGTACTTGCCGTTATAAAAATTATCAACAACAACTACTTTATGACCGAGTTCAAGACACTGGTCAACTATGAATGAGCCGATGTTTCCTGCTCCGCCTGTAATTAGGATTTTTGACAAATCGAAATAATTATTTTATACCTTAATGCTGTTATGGGCAAGTTTTTTTTCATATATGTAATTTAAACAATCTGTCACATACTTAATATCTTCTTTTGTATACTTCGTGCATAGCGGAATTGAAAGTATCCTGTTCATTAGCCATTCGGCATCTGGCAGATTTACTTCAGGATATTTATTTTCATAAAAAACATTCTTATGTACAGGATAGAAATGAAGATTTGTGCCGATATTTAATTTCCTTAATTCCTGCATGAATTTGTCCCGGTGTATATGTTCATCAAGGATTTTGATTACATAAACGTGATTTCCGTATTTTCCTTTCTCAGTTTTGAAAACCGGTCTCTGTATCCATTCAGTGTCTTTCAGTAATTCAGTGTAATATTCTGCAAGTTCATTTCTTTTTTCGAGCAACTCATTTTTTCTTTTCAACTGTGCCAGACCAAGTGCAGCCTGCATATCCGTAAGATTGAATTTGTATCCCGGCACTATGGACTGTACGTGAGGACTGGAATTCTCAGCGGAATATCTTTTCCATGAGTCCTTTGGCAGTCCGTGATAAGACCATATCCTGCATAACTCTGCAAGCTCATCATTATTTGTTGTGATCATTCCTCCGTCCCCGGTGGTAAGATTTTTTGTTGCATAAAAACTAAAACATGACATCTCCCCAAACTGCCCTATCATCTTTCCGTTATAAGATGAAAACACAGCATGAGCAGCATCATATATAACCGGTTTGTTAAATTTCTCCGATATCTCACTGAACCAGTCTATGTCTGCCGGAAGTCCGGAATGATGAACGGGAATTATAGCTTTCACCTTTTTTCCGAACTTCTTTATATGATTCATGACATCTTCCTTCTTAATATTCAAAGTATCTCTCTCAACATCACAGAAAAGGGGAGTAGCGTCGAGTTGCTCGACTATATTTGCAGTAGACTGCCATGTAATGGTTGGAATAATAACATAATCGCCTTTCTTTATTCCAAGAACTTTCGCAGCAATGAAAAGCGCTGTCGTGCAGGAGCTTGTAGAAACAGCATGTTTTACATCATGATACTCCGCAAACTGTCTTTCAAATTCTTTTACTTTCGGACCAACGCTTATCCATCCTGAATCAAGAGCTTCTATTACTTCTTTTTTCTCAGCGTTTGTTATATCCGGAATTGCTAACGATAAAAAATCTTTTCGTACTTTCATTTATTTATTATTTAAATCTTAGATCCGGAACATTTACTGCAAGGATCAGCAGGATCTTTTTCAGCAATTTTTTGAAACTAAGTTCAGGGAAATATACTATGTCTTTTAAGCATAGATACAAGATTTTAAATATCTCAGCATATAATTTCTTACTGACTAACTTATGAATTTTGTATTGGAATCTTTTTCGGATAGTATCGGATCTTTGACAGGCCAGTAAATATTGAGCTTCGGGTCATTCCATTTCACGCCGATTTCATTTTCAGGATCATAATACTCTGTCATTTTGTAATGAAAAATGCAGTGATCACTAAGAACCAAATGTCCGTTTGCAAATCCGGGAGGCACAAGCACCTGATGTCTGTTTCCGCTTGTCAATGTGAAAGCCTGCCATTTTAAATACTGATGTGAATCTTTGCGCATGTCCGCTACAACAAAATATATTTTCCCGTACATGCAGTGTATAAGCTTCCAGGTCTTGCTGTCATAATGTAAACCTCTCAGAACATTTCTTGAAGAGGTTGAAATGTCATCTCTGACAAATTCTATGTTTATGTTATTCTTATTGTAATCGCCTTTGTTAAATGTTTCTACATACATTCCCCTGTGATCTTCAAAGATCAAAGGCTTGATCATTATAACGTCTTCGAGACTTGTTTTGTGAACGGATATTGACATATTTTATTAATAACCTTTTTTCTGAACCATCTCGCTGTCGGCTTTTACCATTATTTTCACAAGCTCTTCGAATGTGACTTTAGGTTTCCATCCCAGTATCTTTTCAGCTTTAGACGGATCACCTATCAGCAAGTCTACTTCAGTTGGTCTGAAATAATTTTTATCAACTTCAATTAATGTTTTCCCTGTTTTTGAATCCTTACCGACTTCATTTTCATCTTTTCCTTTCCATTCAATATTCATTCCTATTTCCTTAAAAGCAAGCTCACAGAATTCTCTTATCGAATGAGTCTCTCCTGTTGCAAGTACAAAATCATCCGGCTCTTCCTGCTGAAGCATTCTCCACATGCCTTCACAGAATTCAGGTGCGAAACCCCAGTCGCGTTTAGAATTCAGGTTACCAAGCGAAATGTTTTCCTGAAGACCGTGCTTGATCCTTGCCACTGCTCTTGTTATCTTCCTCGTAACGAATGTTTCTCCTCTTCTGGGTGATTCGTGATTAAATAATATTCCGTTGCACGCAAATATATTATATGCTTCCCTGTAATTAACAACTATCCAGTAACCATAGATCTTAGCAACTCCGTACGGACTTCTCGGATAGAACGGAGTTTTTTCTGTCTGAGGTACTTCCTGTACTTTTCCGTAAAGCTCACTCGTAGATGCCTGATAAAATTTTACTTTCCTTAAGCCTGTTTCCCTGATAGCATCAAGAAATCTTAATGTCCCGAGTGCATCGACCTGTGCAGTATAGTCAGGAACTTCAAATGAAACCTTTACGTGACTCTGTGCTGCTAAATTATATATCTCATCTGGCTCGATCTTTTCAAGAAGTCTGTTCAGACTGCTTGTATCTACTAAGTCTCCAAAGTGAAGAAATAATCTGCTGTCCAGTAATTTTTCATTTGAATAAAGGTGATCTATTCTTTTTGTATTAAAAGAACTGCTTCTTCTGATTATCCCGTGTACTTCATATCCCTTTTCAAGCAACAGCTCTGTTAAGTAACTTCCGTCCTGTCCTGTGATACCTGATATTAAAGCTTTTTTCATTTTGTAAATTTATTTTTTAAATCCGTTAATTTATTCTTTTATAAAATTACTTATAGTCTTAACTGTGAATTCTATCTGCTCATTGGTAAGTTCAGGATAGATCGGCAATGCTATTGAATCTTTCGCGCACCATTCCGATACAGGAAAATCGCCAGCCTTGTATCCCAGGTCAGCAAAACACTCCTGCATATGAAAAGGAACCGGATAATATATCTCAGTGCCTACTTCGTGTTCAGTTAAAGTTTTTCTGACTTCATCTCTGTCTTCAACTCTGATTACATACTGATTATAAATATGGTAATGCTCTAAATTAAATTTTTTGTAAACCGGATCGGGAAGTAATATTTTATTCTTATCATCATACTTAAGCTTGCCTTCGCTTTCTGCTAAACCGTGTTCAATAAAGAATCTGGAATAAAGTTCAGCATTGTCCTGGCGCTTTTTTGTCCATGAATCCAGGTGAGGAAGTTTTACATTCAGCACTGCCGCCTGTATGGCGTCTATTCTGAAATTACCACCGATGATCTTGTGATAATATTTGGGCTTACCGCCGTGAACTCTGAGTATTCTTAATTTTTCTGCAAGTTTCTCGTCATTTGTCGTAACAAGTCCACCGTCTCCGAAGCATCCCAGATTTTTGCTTGGATAAAATGAGAAACATCCGATATGACCAATATTCCCGACCTTCCTTCCGTCCTTGTACTGCGTGCCAATCGCCTGAGCTCCGTCTTCAATCACTTTTAAACCATGCTCATCTGCAATTTCCATTATCTTGTCCATCTCCGCGCTCTGACCGTAAAGATGAACAGGAACAATTGCCTTCGTATTTTTCGTTATAAGAGATCTGATTTTATCCGGATCCAGATTGAATGTTACCGGATCACTGTCAATGAATACGGGTTTTGCATTTAATCTGCTGACCACACCCGCAGTTGCAAAAAATGAATATGTAGGTATAATGACTTCATCACCCGGTTTCAGATCTATTGCCATCAGAGCAATGAGCAATGCATCTGTTCCTGATGAAACACCAATTGCATATTTGCTGTCAAGATAACGGCTGATATTTTTTTCGAAAAGTTCTGCTTCAGGTCCTAAGATCAGGCTCTGTGATTCAGCCATTCTTATAAGGGCTGCATCTATTTCGGGTTTTATAGTTTTATACTGTGCCTTGAGATCGAGTAATGGGACTTTCATTATTTTTTTATCTGTAAAGTTTTAATAAAATATTTATTGGTATCTTTAATTTATCCGTTTATTAATCTTCTTCCGATACTGTTGTAATAAAATCCGAGAGATTCCATTTGTTTAAGATCGTACAAATTCCTTCCGTCAAAAATAACTTTTGATTTTAAATTTGCCTCTACTTTTCTGAAATCCGGTGTTCTGAAAACAGACCACTCAGTTGCTATCACTAATGCATCTGCATCTTTTAATGCTTCATAATGATCGTTTACTAATTCGATCTTATCTCCAAGTAGTTTTTTTACATTTTTCATAGCTTCAGGATCATAAGCAGAGATCTTCACTCCTTCTTCAAGTAATTTATTTATTATATAAAGAGACGGAGCTTCTCTTATATCATCGGTATCAGGTTTAAATGCAAGCCCCCATAAAGCAATTTTTTTACCTTTAAGATCATTCTTAAAATACTTTTTTATCTTGGGTACTATTTTTGTTTTTTGAATTTCATTTACTCTCATTACGGAATCAAGAATGTCAAAATCATACCCGTTTTCCTTAGCGGATTTATGTAATGCGCTTACATCTTTAGGAAAGCAGCTTCCACCATATCCAATTCCCGGGAATAAAAATCTTTTTCCAATTCGTGTATCATTACCCATTCCAATTCTTACCATGTCGACATCAGCTCCGATCTTTTCGCAGATATTTGCTATCTCATTCATGAATGTTATACGTGTGGCTAAATAAGAATTAGCAGCATACTTCGTAAGTTCTGAAGAGCGCTCATCCATAAAAACTATCGGATTGCCCTGTCTTACGAATGGAGCAAAAAGCTCTTCCATCATTTTCCTTGCCTTTTCCGATCTGGTACCTATCACAATTCTGTCAGGTTTCATAAAATCATCTACTGCAAGTCCTTCCCTCAGAAATTCAGGATTTGATACAACATCAAATTCTGTTTTTGTATTCTTTGAAACTGCATTGCGGACTTTCTCCGCGGTTCCGACAGGAACGGTGCTTTTGTTTACTATGACCTTGTAATCTTTTATGATCTTTCCAAGCTCATCAGCAACACCTAAGATGTATGAAAGATCAGCAGATCCGTCTTCTCCCGGAGGTGTTGGCAATGCAAGAAATATTATTTCGGCATGCTCGACTGCTTCATTTAAATCAGTTGTGAATTTCAGTCTGCCTTCCTGAACATTTCTTTCAAAATATGTGTCAAGATCGGGTTCATATATTGGCATGATATTATTTTTAAGCAATTCTACTTTCTCTTTATCTATGTCAACACATATAACGTCATTTCCTGTGTCTGCCAGACATGTTCCGGTTACAAGTCCTACATATCCGGTACCTACTATTGCTAGTTTCATTTATAATTCTTTTCCTTTCTGAATAATATAATATTTAAATAATCAGTTTGCTTCCTTTACTGTTCCGTTTTCAAATTTATATTTCCTGTTTGATTTCTCACAAAATGCAAATCCGTCTTTATCAAACTCAAGCCTCTTTCCTGCTTCACTTACCCATCCGATTATTTTCCCGGGGTTTCCTACCACAAGAGCATAATCAGGAATGTCTTTTGTCACAACTGCTCCTGCACCTATCAGGCAATGCTTTCCCAGAGTGGTTCCGCATACTATTGTCGCATTTGCACCAATTGAAGCTCCTTCCTTTACGAGAGTGTTTGTATAAAACTCAGCCCCTCTCTGCGGATACTTGCACTTAGGTAAGAGTATATTCGTGAATACCATTGAAGGACCGCAGAAGACATAATCTTCAAGAGTTACTCCTTCATAAACTGAAACATTGTTCTGTATCTTGCAGAAATTTCCAATTGAAACGTTATTGGCAACATTCACATTCTGTCCGAGAGTACACTTTTCTCCGATCTTTGCTCCGGGCTGTATATGTGAATAATGCCATATTGATGTTCCTTTTCCTATCTCAACATTTTCGTCAACTATAGCTGTTGGATGAACTTTGTATTCTGCCATTTTATTAATTTAAATTTTAATTAATTCGCTTTGCGCTCTTTCAAGAGTTTCAAGAACTTCGATAGCATTTCTTCCGTCAGAGCGCGGTGTTACTTTATTTACTATGCAGTCTGTAAAATGCCTTTGCTCCAGTTCCAGCGGTGAAGTAGAATCGAATTCCACATTCTCAAAATCAGCATCCATTTTTACGGGAATACCGTTTACCATTTCAAATCCTTTTTTGTATAACTTTAACTTGTTTTCCCTCAGAGTATCTTCAAACACCATCATTGACTTTGCACCTATCACAACAAGACGCTGCTCTTTGAACGGGTGAAGCCAGCTCACATAAATATGTGCATGAATATTATTTCTGAATTTAAGGTAAGTTAATGTCGTGTCCTGAATGTCTTTCTGAATAAATATCGCACCCGTAGCCGTTACTTCTTCCGGAACGCTTCCGGTGAAATACTGAATTACGGAAATATCGTGAGGTGCAAAACTCCAGAGTATGTTTTCTTCTGTTCTTATGGTCCCGAGATTTAATCTGTTGCTGTAAATGTACTGGAGGTTTCCGAGTTTACCACTTTCTATATATTCCTTTATTTTTAAAATAGCGGGATGATATAAAAGTAAATGACCTACCATTAGTGTAAGATCATTTTCTACTGCAATACTGTTTAATTCTCTTGCTTCTCCTGAATTCAGGGTAATAGGTTTCTCAACAAGTACATTCTTTCCGGCAAGCAGTAATTCTCTTGCTATATCAAAATGTGTTTCTGCCGGGGTTGAAACTATAACCGCCCTGATACTTTCATCATTTATAATTTTTCCGGTGTCTGTTGTGAATATTATGTCACAGGAGATCTCTTTTACTTTTTTCTCATTTTCAGAAGAGTTGTCGGAACAGTACTTAAGATCCTTACCGAATAATTTACTGGCAGTCCTGACATGATTCATTCCCCATTTGCCGCAGCCTATTACGGCCATCTTAACTTCACTCATAAAATACTATGCCTTATATAATTTTTTCCCTTTGAATTTTTTAAAAGCATTTCTTGAATCAACTATAATCTTCGCATTGTCAAATATAAGTTTATAATCATAATACGAATGATCTGTTGAAAGCAGAACCAGATCATATTTCGAAATATTCTTTTTATTTAACTTGACTGATTTCTTTTTGAATTCATACTTTCTTAATTTCGGGATCACTGTTACATAGTCATCACTGTAATCAACTATTGCTCCTTCATCCTGAAGCAGTTCGATCAACTTAAGAGAAGGTGACTCCCGAAGGTCATCAATGTCTTTTTTGTAAGATAGCCCAAGCAGAAGTATCTTTGAACCTTTCAGGCATTTTTTGTTTTCATTAAGCGCATGATTCACTTTATGTACAACATATTCAGGCATAGCGGTGTTGATCTCACCGGCAAGCTCTATAAATTTTGTTGAGATTTCATATTCCCTTGCTTTCCATGTAAGATAAAACGGGTCAATAGGAATACAGTGACCGCCCAATCCCGGACCGGGATAAAACGGAGTGTAGCCGAATGGTTTTGTGGAAGCCGCTTCTATCACTTCCCAAACATCAATTCCCATTCTGTCAAATACAACCTTCAGTTCATTAACCAAGGCTATGTTTATCGACCTGAAAATATTTTCAAGAAGCTTGGTAGACTCTGCTGCTTTTGTTGAAGATACAGGAACAACTTTTACTATCACTTTCTCATATATAAGTTTTCCTATTTCTATACATTCTTTTGTGACACCGCCAAGCACTTTCGGAATTGTGGAGGTTGAGTATTTCTCATTGTTGGGATCTTCTCTTTCCGGAGAAAAGCACAGATAAAAATCTTTTCCTGCTTTAAATCCTTTTGCTTCAAAAATTTTCAGAAGTATCTCATCGGTTGTTCCAGGATATGTCGTACTTTCCAGAGAAACGAATTGTCCCTTGCGCAGATATTTTCCAATGACCTCTGCAGTATTTATAACATAGCTCATGTCAGGTTCACGGTTGACATTAAGAGGTGTAGGAACGCAAATAATTATTGCATCCGCTTCCGGAAGTTTTCTGAAATCAGTTGTAGCATTTAAAGTTTTTCTATCTACAGCGCTTTTTATTTTTTCAGAGGGTATGTGCTTGATGTATGATTTTTTGTCTTTTAAAATCCTATTGATCTTGAATTCATCCAGATCAAAACCAATGACATTTATACCTTTGTTTGCAAACTCCAATGCTAGCGGAAGTCCGACATATCCTAATCCAATTATTCCAACAGAAAATTTATTTTCAATTACTTTATTCTTTAAACTCAAATATTTCCCTTCTCTAAATTTTAAATATTAAATTATTAAGACATTATAAAAGTTAACAGCCGGATATTTAATCTAAATATCCTTGATTTTATTTGAATGTGTTGCTCCGTTTGTTTTTACTTTCTCATCCGGTCGTGTATAGTAATAATAATAGTTGTAATAGTAACCATATGCACTCTTATAACTGAAGTTATTAAAAACAACTCCTAAGAAATTATGCTGATCTAAATGCATAAGTTTTTCACATGTCCTGTAAAATGCATCACCCGGAGTTTTTCCTGCTCTAAGAACAAGTATTGTTCCGTCCGCAATCCTGAATAAAATTTCAGCATCTGTCACTGAGATAAAAGGCGGTGAGTCAATTATAATGAAATCATAAATTGATTTCATTCTTTCAATGAATTGTTTCATCTGCTTCGATCCTAAAAGTTCGGATGGATTAGGTGGAATTGTTCCGCTTGTGATCACGTCTAAATTCTCGACCTTTGATTTTCTTGTAATCTCTTCCAGAGTTGCATTTGAAAATAAATAATCGCTTAATCCGGGATATCTGTCTATATCAAAAACACTGTGTATCCGGGGTTTTCTCAGGTCACAATCCAGTAATAATACTTTTTTGTCGGTTTGCGCCAGACTTCCTGCCAAATTAATGGATATAGTAGTCTTTCCTTCTGAAGGAACCGAACTTGTAAGCAGGATTGTCTTTATCGGATTTTCTTCAAGCTTTGCATACTGAACTCTAGTTCTCAATGCTTTGAATGCTTCTGAAGGAGGTGATTTCGGATTGTTTGCAACTATAAACTCATTCATAGGTACTTTATTTTTCAACTCATCTATCGCAGGTATCCAGGATAATACACTAATACCCTTGTTTTCTATTTCATCAGGACTTTTTACCGTATGATCAAAATAATTACGTATAAATGAAAAACCTATGCTTGCTGCTAATCCGAGTAGTACACCCATAAAAACAATTAGCATACGGTTAGGCTTTGAAGGTCTTGATGCTTCTACACCGGGTGCAATTAATAAAACAGTGCCTAATTTTATTCTTTCATTTATTTTTGCTTCCTGAAATTTTTCTTCGAGGATCAGATATAGCTTTTCTGTTGCCTTTCTGTTCCTTTCAAGTTTGGCAAATTCAATGCTCTGTGTAGGAAGTTTTGAAAACTGAACTTCGTACTTGTTGAGCATATTTGAAAGTGTATTTAATTTGGTATTGTAAGACTGTACTCCCACTTCTGCTTCAAGAATCTTTTGTACAATAACCCTTCTGTCCTGAGGAGTGCTTGCATACAAACTCGATTTTAAAGTTTCGAACTTTTCATCCAAGGTCTTTTGTAAAGGTGCTATTTTTCTGTTATATTCATTTAAAGTTTTTTCTTTAAGAGATTCATCCTGAGGAATGGAAGCTTCGATGTCTCTTTTGGATTCCAGCTCAGCGATCTTTGACTGGACTTCGTTTATATAAAGTTCATCAACTTTTCCTTTAAGATAATTTATTAAAGTCGGATCTGACTTTAATATTTCTTCACTAAGGCTTTGGTATTCTTTCTGCTTGGAATTTAACTCTATGCTTGCTGCATTTTTCTGCGCTTCGAGCTGCGAAATATTGTCAACGAGATTCTTAACCTGTGCATCAAGCAATATCAAACCGCCATTCTGCTGATAGATCTGAATATCATTTTCAGTTTTACTGAGTTCCTTAAATTTGTTTTCTTTTTCTTCCTGGAGATATCTTGTCAGGTTTGTTAGCTCTTCCCTGGAAAGATCCAGACTAAAGGTTTGATATACTTTTGAATAAAGATTGGCGATCAGCATGGCTTCATATCTGGCAGGACTCTCTACAACTATATCAACGATATCCAGTCCTCTTTTCTGATCTATCTTAACTATAGTTGATAAAATATCGGCTAAGGCAGAAACAGAAACCAGGTTAGACTGATCATTACCATCATGATTAAATATATAAAAAAACTTCTCATAATCCTTGTTTGATTTAAATGTATCTAACAAGTTACCTGCAACGCTTTCTCTGATTTTCGAGCTCTTCAACACTTCAATTTCATTTGAAATGTACCTGTCTGTAATAAAATCCTGAAATTCCGGAATCAGACTTGAACTTAATACACTGCCCTGCGGCCGGTTAATTTTTATCGTTGCAGTCGATTTATATATATCTTTTGCATACAATACATATATTATTGTTAATATAATGCTTCCTAAAGTTATAAGTATAATAGGTAAGATATTTGCTCTTAAGATACTAAGATAATTTCTGAAATTATCTTTTGAATCTTTGAAATCGGAAACACCGTTTTTGGAAAGTTTATTTACACCGTTAAGACTTGGTTTGTTCATTATTTACAATAAAAATGGGTAAATTTGGAAAAATCCAGACCAGAATAAATTTAATAAACGGAAAACATTCTCAATATTATGACCAATCGGAATTATAACCAATCGGAACATCTGAATAATAATGAAAATAAAAAACTAAATAATTTTCAGAATTATTTAGTTTATATTCGGAAATTTCATAATTTTTGCTCTCAAAGATATATCCTTTTAACCATTATTTCAACTTACTAAAAAGTGCTTTTATTGTAAAAAGATTTTGCTAATACATTAAAGTGAGTAAAAGATCATAAATACTTTTGACAAATAAAAATTTATTTCAAAAGTGATTCAATCTGTCCATGATGAAGTTGTTTTCGGATAATACAGATCATACAGTGATAAATCACTGATTTTTATATTGCATTTAAACGTGCTGAAATCCGATTATAATAAATTTGTCAATCAGCAAATTTCCATTTAAAAGATTTAAAGATTTCAGTGAATATCCGTTTATATCAGTGCAATCTGGGATTCATCAAGAAATGTTGTTTATAAAATGTAATTCACCAACTGTTAGTTAAGACTTTAAATTGAGGTGATTTTTTTCTATGTTTACAACTTAAACTTTTAACTTATCTAAAAAGAGTATTTGAATCTAAAAATTTTCCAGATATTCGCCATATTTGCATTATGTATTCCCGCAATTTCCTTATCCCAAATTGACAGACAACAAGTCGGAAATGATCTTATAAATTCCCAACAGGGTGGTTTTTATAATTATGGTGATAAAGATAAAGTGAATATTGAGGTAAATATATGGGGATATGTAAAATATCCAGGTAAATATTTGATCCCAAATGGATCAACAGTAATGGACCTTATCTCATACAGCGGGGGTCCATTGACTGAGACAAAATTAGAAGATATAAGATTATTCAGACCCAAAAATGACAGTTTGAAAACTAAGGATAAAATAATCAATTTAGATTACAATGATCTGCTTTGGGATGCCCCTCAGTCAGACAGGGAAAAATTTAAAAATAAAATAAATTTAGCTCTTTTGCCCGGAGACGTATTGATATTCACAGGTGAACCACGTTATTTTACAAGAGATAATATAGGTTTTATTCTGAGTATTTCGGCTGTATTGATTTCGCTGGGAATATTAGTTGTATCAATTACAAAATAGTATTCTTATTTAAAGATCTTTGATATTTCTTATGTATAACGAATCTGAATTAAAAAAATGGTTTGTATTACAGACAAAACCAAGAAGAGAAAAAATTGTACTGCAGCAAATCGAACAGAAAAAAATTGAAGTATATTCTCCCTTCATTGAAAAAATAAGAATCTGGTCAGACAGAAAGAAGAAAATACAGGTTCCGTTGTTTTCCGGTTATGTATTCATTCACGGTGATGAATCTGAAAGAATAAAGGCAATTACAGAAACAATCGGTGCAATGAAATACATTTATTTTCAGAAAAGACCTGCTGTAGTAAGTGATATGGAAATTGAAATTATAAAACAGGCACTTTTATCACCTGAAAAAATAAGCATCGAGGAAAAAAGAATAAAAAAAGGAGATCTTATTGTTGTTTCACATGGGTTATTTAAAGGTATGAAAGGTTATGTAAATGAATTCAGAGGAAAATATAAGCTGACAGTAAATCTTGAAGAATTATCATACTCCTTTAATATTATCCTTAACTCTAACGAAGTATCTTTATTAAAATTATAGATTCAGGTTTACATTTAAAACAGGTTTACATAATTTAGATTGGAATACACTGTCAAGAATAAATAATTGTTAATTTTTAAAGACTTAAAGTATCAAATTGTGAGTCTATTAGCGGAGCTATAATTAAATCCATATTTAAATCACATGTTTTACAAACAAGATAGAATTTCTTAATAATAAAATTTTATATAAACTAAATGTCTAAAACAAAATTTCTTGTTACCGGAGGAGCTGGTTTTATTGGTTCAAACATTGTCTCGGTATTGGTTGAAAAAGGTTATCAGGTAAAAGTTCTTGATAATTTTTCTTCCGGGAAAAGAGAAAATCTAAAAGGACTTGAAGATGATATTGAACTTATTGAAGGAGATATAAGGAGTTATCATATTGTTCAGGAATCTTTGAAAGATGTAGATATTGTGCTTCACCAGGCAGCTCTGCCTTCGGTTCCCAGATCAATAAAAGATCCAATAACTTCAAATGAGGTAAACATTAACGGGACGCTGAATATTCTTGAAGCATCCGTAGCTGCTAAAGTCAGAAGGGTCATATATGCTTCATCTTCATCAGTTTACGGGGACAATCCTCAGCTTCCCAAGCAGGAATCGATGATGACGAATCCATTATCTCCATATGCAGTATCTAAATTATCAGGTGAAAAATACTGCAGTGTTTTTTCAAGAATATATGGAATTGAGACGATTGCATTAAGGTATTTCAATGTCTTCGGACCTAGGCAGGATCCGTCTTCTCAATACTCTGCAGTAATACCAAAGTTTATTAAGGCAATTAAAAATAATGAACAGCCCGTTATATATGGTGACGGAGAACAGTCAAGAGACTTCACTTATGTCAAAAATGTTGTAGATGCAAATATATTGGCTTCGATTTCGGATTGTGATTCAGGAATAGTTCTGAACTGCGCAGCAAACGGACAAATTACTTTGAATGAATTAGTCGGGCATATTAATAAAATATTAGGGAAAAATGTAAGCCCAATTTATGAACAACCCAGAGCGGGTGACATTAAACATTCATTTGCAGATATAAATTTAGCTAAAACCAAAATTAACTATAACCCCTCGGTAAGTTTTGAAGATGGATTGAAATTAACGATAGAAAGTTATTTAAGTTAAAATTTTCATTGCATAGATATATGATTGAGTATATTTTTGTCATCATTATAAATGAGAGAGCAATGATTCACAATAAGGACAAATAAGATTTGAATTTTGCAGGAATAAATTTTTGTGACTAAGTTTTTATAATTAAATTTTATATATTTTAACATTACATTTTGAAAATTCTGAATTTACAAATCCTATTAATCATAAAGAATACATTGAGTTCATTTCGGTTTTATTCAGCTTTAATATTGTTCATTTTCATTTCGATTAATAATAGTTTTTCACAAAACGACAGTGATAAAGTAAGAGTCGGTCCGGAAGAACTTCAGATATCCAAGGGAGGGCATTACTTTAATTTCTCAGATAAAAACAAGGTTAATATTGAGATTATTATGCTGGGTCTCGGAGCGGGAAAATATTTAATTCCAAAAGGTACTACATTGTTTGATTTTCTCATTATGGCAGGAGGAACAAGTGAATATATTATGGAAGATGTAAAAATAGTAAGATTCAGCAGTGAATCCCCAAAGATGAAAGCAACTGAAGTTATAAATTTTGATGATCTGGCTGATCTGTACGGTAATAAGGAAGATATTCTTAGAACTAAAAAAAACCCCGTATTACAGCCGGGAGACATGTTAATTGTACCACAGGAGAAAAGTGAACAAAGTATCTTTTATTACATACAGCAGACGATTTATTTTGTGGGAACTTTACTTTCATTTTATTATCTGATTGACAACACTTATAATCGATTCCGATAAAATTTATTTTTCGTATTTTAATTTTTAAGAATTTAAAATTTTAAGATTTTATAATGGCAAAAAACAATTCATATGATGAATTTGATGAAGTAGATCAGCAGCAGGAAAATACTCCATCCAAAGATGTATTAAAAGAGTATATTAATGTACTGCGTCAAAACCTGATTCCGATATTAATTATACTTTCTATAAGTATTATATATACTCTGATCTATGTCAATACAGCTACAAACATATACAGATCGGTAACCAGTGTCAAAATTGAAAGCCAGCCGGGCAACATTCTTAATACTACTTTCGGACCTGACATGAATTCAGGAACTACCGAGAAGTACATGTCTGTACAAATAGCTGTCATGAAAAGTTATGATATGCGTGATAAAGTTGCTAAAGCACTGATAGACTCTTTCAATATCGGCAGCAGAAAATACAGTTTACTTTTAAATAGTGCTTTATTGCCAGAAACAGTTGCGGTTTCACAGGAAGTTCTAAGGAGAGATCTTTCAAGTATTGTAACTATGGCTGTATTAAAAGGACTTGATGCAATCAGTATAACGGCAGAAGGGCCAATATTTGATGAATTACAATATATTACAAAGACTTATGCTGACGTTTATTTGAAAAACAATATAGAGCTGAGCAGACAGGACATAACGAATGTCAAAAAATTCATAGTTGATGAAAAAGAAAAAAAATTCAAGGAACTTAATGATGCAGAAACATCTATAGAGAATTTCCAGAAAAGAACCGGATATATGTCATTGACTTCGCAGACCGGGGCACTTGTAAATAGTATTTCAGATTACGAAGCAAGTGTAAAGACAAATGAATTAGAAATGAAGATCATGGAAAGTAATCTTGAAACATATAAGAATGAATTTGATAAAATGGATCCGCAAATGTATGATTTTATTAATGCGCAGATTAACCAATCATATATGAGTGCAATTCAGTCCCAGGTAGCGACTTTGGAAGTTCAAAGAGATATTGAACTGGCTCCTATCAGAGATGAACTGGTCATTCAAAAAACAAAAGAAAGTTATGACAGAAAGCTTGAAAATTTACGCGGCAAGCTGAAGGAGCAGATTGAAATATTGAAATCCGGTATAGCTGCTAACACTCCTGCAGATAAAAAGAATTTAAGTGATCAGATCTTCAAAACTAAAATGTCTATACAGGATTTAGCTCTCAAGAACCGTGCATATCAGAATCTGATTACAACATCACAGGCTAAATTAACAAACCTTCCTTCAGAACTTGGAGAGCTTGTAAAGCTTGAAAGAGAGAAAGCTTCTGCTGAGAAATTGTATAATGCGCTGGAACAGAAATATCAGGAAGCAACGATTAATGAAAGAGCCAGGGTAGGAAATGCAGATATTCTTGATCTTGGTCTTGATAATAATGGTCCTGTTGCACCGGACAGACCTAAGATTATTCTGTTCGGAGTTCTGATAGGACTTGGACTTGGTCTTATGTTTGCTTTCGTCAGAAATTATCTTGATAAATCAATCAAATCACCTGAAGAACTTGAAAGTAAAGGTGCGAGTGTACTTTCCTGGATCCCCAAAATTGAAGCAATAGGTAAAAACGGTCAGAGCACTCCTGAATTTATCGTAGGTAATAAATCAAATTCAGCTGCTTCAGAAGCATTTAAGGCATTAAGAACGAGAATACAATTCTCAAAGCTTGAATCTGAACAATTGAAGACAATTCTTGTAACAAGTTCCATTCCGTTTGAAGGAAAGACAATTGTAGCTTCGAATCTTGCAGGGTCATTTGCACAGGCTGGTAAAAAAGTATTAATAGTTGATTGTGATTTAAGAAAACCAAGAATTCATAATGTATTTGAAACTGATAAATTTCCGGGACTGAGTGATTATTTGTTCACCAATGTTACTCTTGAAGATATTACCAAACGAACACCGATGGATAATTTATATTTTATCACAAGCGGAACCATACCTCCGAATCCGTCAGAGCTTCTGGGTTCGGTACAGATGAAGCAGTTTATTCATAAGCTTAAGGAAATTTATGACATAATCATAATTGACTCTCCTCCGTTTATTACAGTTACTGATTCGGAAATTCTTTATAACATAACTGATGGTACTGTGCTCGTTTGTCAGGCTAATAAAACTCCTGCTGATGCTTTCTGGAAAACCTATGACAGACTGAGCAAGAAGTATCCGCATCATCTCCTTGGTTGCGTACTGAATAACTTCAACTTTAAGAGCTCTTACGGCTATTATTATAATTACTATTATTATTATTCTCAGCCGGAAGCAAATAAAAAAATATTAAAGTAAATAATGTTTAGCTTTAGTATTCTAATCAAACATTTAAAAATTTTTTTCTAAAATTTTTTTATATCTTTTTTTCACAGAATTTCTGAATAACGGATAATTATTTTATGCAAAGCCTGAATATAAATTTATGATAAGTAAATGAGTAAAATTACTTCTGAATCCGACTGGACTTTAGAAATAAAACCTGTTTCAGGTTGGTTCAACTTTCATCTCAAGGACGTATGGAGATACCGCGATCTGCTTTTTATGTTTGTAAGAAGAGATTTTGTTTCAGTATATAAACAGACAATTCTTGGACCATTCTGGTTTTTCCTTCAGCCAATCTTAACTACCATCACTTTTACGATTGTTTTCGGAAACATAGCAAAAATACCGACGGATGGAATTCCTCCTATACTTTTTTATATGTCAGGAATTGTATGCTGGGGTTATTTTGCGGATTGCCTGACAAGAACGTCTTCAACTTTTATTGCCAATGCAAATATTTTCGGTAAAGTTTATTTTCCTAGGCTAGTAAGCCCTCTGTCTAATATAATTTCATTGCTGATGAAATTTGGAATTCAGATGTTACTTTTGATTGGATTCCTTATATATTTTAAATTAAACGGTTCTGATGTAAATCCAAATATATACATACTTTTAACACCTTATCTGATCTT
This sequence comes from uncultured Ignavibacteriaceae bacterium, assembly GCA_964561045.1. Taxonomy (GTDB): domain Bacteria; phylum Bacteroidota; class Ignavibacteria; order Tepidaquicellales; family Tepidaquicellaceae; genus JAGPCH01. The sequence continues at coordinate 24,906 of CAZLOL010000001.1, forward strand.
TCTAATGGCAGGACTCGGGCTTGGATTTGGAATCATTGTATCTTCTCTTACAACAAAATACAGAGATTTGTCTTTTCTTGTAGGATTTGGAGTGCAGCTTCTAATGTACGCCACGCCGGTTATATATCCTTTATCGGCAGCACCGGAAAAATACCGATGGATAATTCTGGCAAATCCAATGACTGCAATAATTGATACATTCAGGTTTGCTTATCTTGGTGCAGGTACATTTAATGCCGGAAATTTAATTTACAGCTCTGTTTTTATGCTGATAGTGATGGCAATAGGAATAGTGATATTTAACAGAGTTGAGAAAACATTTATGGATACTGTATAAAAAATATACTATGAGTGAAGTCATCAGAGTAGACGGTCTTTCCAAGTTATACAGGCTAGGACTTGTCGGTACAAGAACTATAGCTGAAGACCTTAACAGGTTATGGGCTAGATTTACCGGCAAAGAAGATCCGTATTTGAAAATAGGTGAAACAAACAACAGAATAGTAAAAGGTAAAACTGAATTTGTATGGGCTTTAAATGATATTAATTTCGGGGTTAATCACGGCGAAAGATTCGGCATAATCGGAAAAAACGGTGCCGGAAAATCTACTTTATTGAAAATTCTTTCAAGAGTAGCTAGTCCTACTAAAGGTTCTGTCAAAGTGAAAGGAAGAGTAGCAAGTCTTCTTGAAGTCGGTACCGGATTTCATCCTGAACTTACGGGAAGAGATAATATTTTTCTAAACGGTTCAATTCTTGGTATGTCCCAAACTGAAATAAAAGGTAAGTTTGACAGTATAGTGGATTTCTCGGGAGTGGAAAGATATATAGACACACCGGTCAAAAGATATTCATCAGGAATGTATGTAAGACTGGCATTTGCAGTAGCAGCACATCTGGAACCGGAGATACTGATAGTAGATGAAGTGCTTGCAGTAGGGGATGCGGAATTTCAAAAAAAATGTCTTGGCAAAATGCATGATGTATCCGAAAATGAAGGCAGAACAGTTCTTTTTGTAAGTCATAATTTACAGGCAATTAAGAACCTGTGTCAGAAAACAATTATTTTAAACAACGGGGAATTGTTTGCAAGCGGTCCGACTGCAGAGACATTAAATTCCTACAATGAACTTGTAAGGGATATAAAAATAGATTCAAAAACTGAAGTAAATAATATTCTCAACAGAAGAGGAAACGGCAATATAAGATTTTCGGGGATTGATGTAATTGACAGACAGGGGAAGAGAAGATTTCAATATGATATAGGTGAGAGCATAAGATTTAAAATTTCCTATGAAGTATTTAAGGAGATGAAGGGTATCAGGATTATTGTTGCGCTTTTATCGGGATTGTCAAGAGAATGTCTGACAGCAGCAAATTTTGAATTAACAAACAAAAGGATCTATCCGGGTTCAAAAGGAGAAATAGAACTGGAGTTTCCGGACATATACATCAAACCCGGTGAGTATCCGTTATATTTTGAATTAATAGATTCAGAATTCAACTCATATTCAAAGGATGTTCTGGATGACTTAACAGCTCCGCTTGTCATTAAAGGCGGATCAAATGTCCGAAACACAGATTTTCATCCGGACATTCCATCGGGATTTTTTGCCATACCTTCCAGGATACTGGCAAATGAAGTAATATCTCACAGTATATTAAACGAGTCTGCTTAGTTCTGATTTTAAAGTACGGTATTGAATAATATTATATTTAAAAAAGTTTTCTTTTTTTAAAATATTAAATAATACAAGTTAAATTATGAGAACATTATTAAGTGATGATTTTTTAGACAAATCACCACCTCTTTATTCGGGAGGGGTCATATCAAATGTGCTTGGTCTTCATATTTTAAGAACAGTTTATTTAAATATCTGGAGAATGAAACCCAGAAAAGTCAGAAAGGAGATCAGACATTATGTTAATACTCTTGAAAAGGAAGGGATACTTATCATTCCGGATTTTTTCCCGAAAGAGCAATTCGATGAGATAAAAAAAGAATTTGATCAGACTTATTCAGGCTGGTCACCGTTTGACTTTAAGAAGGAAGAATTCTCAAAGAGACAAAATGATTTTCCTGAATATTTCCAGACGATAGCAGAAAAAATTACATCGCCAAATACACCTGCTTTCACAAAGTATTTTGTCAACAATCCTTTAATAGATGAAATTACTTCTGCAGTTGTGCACAGGAAAAACCGTTTAACTCCGCATTATCATTTCTGGTATCTTCAGCGCAGGACACTTGAGAACGAAAATGCAGATCACCTTCATTCAGCTGCTTTTCCTCATGCAGATGTACCTTACCCTACAATAAAAGTTTTTATGTATCTAAATGATGTGGATGAATCCAATGCTGCATACATTTACGCCAAAGGTTCACACAAGCTTACACTGAAAAGACTGCTGTTTGAATATAAGCTAAGCGTCAGATATGCAAAGACAAAAAATGACATTGTTACCAATGAGGATATTGCTTCGCTCGGATATTATCCTGAGAATATATGCGGAAAAGCAAACACATTATTTATTTCAAATAACATGGGCTATCACAACAGAGGAGAGTTTAAAACACTTGAGCCCAGACTTACAGCCCAGCTGGATTACAGGCATCTTGAAACATGGAGAAACAAATTAGCAAGGAAAGATTCATCTCTGATTTCAAAAATATCCAGAAGAATAGTAAAATCCATAGACAAAGCTAAAAAAGAAAAACTGCGTGCAAGTCTCAGTCATAATAACATGTCATAATTACGCCCGTTATCTTTCAAGGGCAATAAGAAGTGTTATCAATCAAACGCTTGACAGGGATGATTATGAGATCATAGTGGTAAACGATGCGAGCACAGATGAAACCGAAAAAGTAATGAAAACTTATTCGGGGAGGATCAAGCCTTTAACTTTAACAAAAAATGCCGGGCTTGCCGCCGCTCGAAATGAGGGCATTAAATCTGCTCTCGGAAGATATGTAGTAAATCTGGATGCTGACGATTATGTTGATGAAAATTTATTGCTGGTTGAAATGTTATTCCTCAATTTTAATTCAACATGGGATGCTGTATCATGTGACTATTATTTAGTAGATGAAAATGAAAAGCATATAGGCAGGATCAGCGGTTCAGAAAAGCCGATTGCCTGCGGTGTAATGTTCAGAACGGATCTTCTATTTGGAATTGGTTTGTACGATGAAAATTTTAAAATGAGGGAAGATGAGGATCTGCGTTTAAGATTTGAAAAGAATCATAATATAAAAAATTTAGAACTACCGCTTTACAGATACAGGAAGCATGACAATAACATGACAAATAATAAGGAAGGCATGGCTAAATACAAAAAAATACTTAAGTCCAAACACAAAGATTAACAACAATCCCCTTCTTTAAATTTGAGTAACATTGCCTTCATAGCTGCAAGGATGGGTTCAGAAAGACTGCCCGGTAAAGTAATCAAAAAACTCTGCGGAATTCCTTCTTTAGTTCATATTTTTAATATATTAAAAGATTGCAGGAAGCTTGATGATTTTGCAGTTGTCACAACTGTGCTTGCAGAAGATGATATTATTGAAAAGATCTGCAGAGACAATTCCGTAAAAATAATAAGAGGTTCAGTTCATGATGTGCTGGACAGATTCAGGTTAGCAGCAGAAATATTGAAACCGGACAGGATCGTCAGGGTTACGGGTGATGATCCGTTAATGGATCCTGAAATCATTGATCATGTAATAGAAGAGCACTGCAAGGGAAACTTTGATTATACATCAAACATTGTTGATCGGACATATCCCAGAGGGATGGATACGGAAGTGATCGAGCTCGAAGCGCTTAAAAGATGCTGGAGGAGTTCTTCGGATAAAGATGATCATGAACACGTAACTCTTTATATAAGAAGACACCCTGAACTTTTCAGGATTCATAGTGTCAGAAAAGAAGGAAAATCCATTGATGATCTCAGATTATGTCTTGATACCGAGGAGGATTACAATTTAATTTCAGAAATTTACAATAGTCTTTATAAGAACGAACCTATAAGGCTGAAAGACATTAATGAATTTCTTGAAAAAAATCCTGAGCTCAGTGAATTAAATTCCTGTATAGAACAAAAAGCAGTTAAGGGAAAAATTTTTTAATTAAAAAATATACTAATCTACATAAATCTTAATGATTAAACTTCCGGATTTCAGCAGGGCTTACGAGTATGAGAATGAATTTTATCTCTCCTGCGACAAGCAGAGAATTGGCAAACTAATAGCTCATTATGAACTTTTTAAAATGTCACAGAACACAGAGGGTGAAATTATTGAATGCGGCGTATTTAAAGGAGCATCACTCGTGAGGTTTGCAATGTTCAGAAAATTATTTCAAAGTAAATTTGAAAAGAAGATTATAGGTTTTGATTCATTTGCAGAATTTCCGCATACTGATTTTGAAGCTGATAAAAAGTTAAGGGATCACATTGTAAAGGAAGCAGGCGAGCAAAGCATATCGACCGATCAGCTGATGGAAGTTCTGAAAAATAAGAGCTGTGATTATTCAGTTGAACTGATAGCAGGAGACATTACATTAACTTTACCTGAATATGTTAAAAAGAATCCTGACCTGAAAATATCACTTCTGAATCTTGATACTGATATTTACGAACCATCCGTTACGATCCTTGAAAACTTATACCCGAGGCTGCAGAAAGGCGGAATACTTATTCTTGATGATTACAATGTCTTTCCGGGAGAGACAAAAGCAGCGGATGATTATTTCAAAGGAAAGAATGTAAGCATAAAAAATTTTCCATTCAGCAATACTCCATATTATCTTATAAAAGAATAATAATTATTAAAAAATTTTTAAATTAGTTTGACAATTCTTTTCATCGGTCTTGGTTCGATAGGTCAGAGACATCTGAGAATATTAAAAAATATTGGAGAGCATAGTATTTTAGCAATTCGTTCCGGAAAAGGAAAGAATGCTGCCTCTGCGTTGGTTGAAACTGAATATGCTGACATTAAAGAACTCGCCGGTACAGATATTGACGGGGCAGTGATATCCAATCCTACGTCATTACATATTGAAACAGCCATAGAAATTGCAAAGCTTGGGATACCACTATTCATAGAAAAACCTCTTGGAAAAAACCTTGACAGGATAAATGAATTAGAGAAAATTGTAAAAGAGAAAAATGTTCCTGTTCTAATGGGTTATAATCTGTTGCATCATCCGTGTATTGAGGCCATAAAAAAATTTACGGACGAAGGAAGAATCGGAAAAGTCATTGCAGCAAGATCTCAATTCGGAACATTTATGCCTGACTGGCATAAAGATGAAGATTTTAAAAATTCTTATGCTGCAAAAGTATCTCTGGGCGGAGGCGTTATTTTAACATCTATTCACGAGCAGAACTATTTGACCGACTTATTCGGGAAAGCAGAGCATGTGAAGGCAATGGAGGTCGGCGGAAAAAATATTGGCATAGAAGCGGAAGAAGGTGTTGAGATTTTAATGAAACATACAAGCGGAGTTGTTTCCAACATTCATCTGAATTTTTTTCAAAAGCCGTATTACAGAAATTGCCAGGTTATAGGAACAGAGGGAACTTTGTTCTGGGATTTTATGATTCCCGAATTAAAAATAATGTATAAAGATAAAACGGAAATAATTAAATTTGGAAACGGTCCTATGGAATTATTAGAAGCAAGTTATATAAAACAAATGCAGCATTTTCTGGATATCATCGAAAATAGATCTGAACCAAGAATGAATCTGACAAGCGGAATAGAAGATTTGAAAGTTGCTTTAAAAATATTATCGGAAACAGGAAGAAATTATAATTAAAAAAATATGGAATTAAGAACAACAAATCCCGAAGAAATAGATTTCAGGAAAAAATTTGATCTGAAAGATAAAGTTATTATAGTAACAGGCGGAATGGGGTTGATAGGCAGGGCATTTGCCGAAGGATGCGCTCAGTACGGAGCAAATGTTGTAATAGCAGACAGAAAAGGTGCAGGATCAGAAGAGCATGCAGGCAATATGGCAAAAAGATTTAACAGAGAGATGCTCGGAGTTACTTTTGATGTTGGTAAAAGAGAGGATGTCGAAAAGTTGAAGTCTTATGTACTTGATAAATTCGGAAGGATAGACGGACTTGTGAACTGTCATCAGAATAAGACAGCAAAATTTTTTGCAAAGTATGAAGAATATAAGGATGAGGACTGGGATGCTGTGATCGAAACAAATCTGAAAGGCACATATCTTACCTGTCAGGTTATCGGCTGTTATATGGCAGAGATAGGAAGAGGATCCATAATAAATATGCCGTCAACATATTCAGTAGTTGCGCCAAATCAGAATTTATACAAAGGAACAAGCATAGGTTGTCCTGCTGCATATTCGGCATCTAAAGGAGGTGTAATGGCACTGTCGCAGTATCTGTCTACATACTGGGCAGATAAAGGAGTGCGTGTAAATCAAATCACGCCTCACGGAGTATGGAACAATCATGAGGAACAGTTTGAAAAGAATTTTGCCAACTTCTCTCCATTGAAAAGAATGAGTTACAATCATGAAGTAGCCGGAGCGGCTATTTTTTTATTGTCGGATGCTTCGAGTTATGTGACGGGACATAACCTTGTAGTTGACGGCGGATGGACGGCGTGGTAAAACATAATTTCAAATTACAAATTACTAATAGATAAAATAAAATTGGTAAGATATACTTTTCTGATATGTATTACGCTGGTCAATTACTTATTAATTTTAAATTTTATTTTTGATAACAATAAATATTACAACAAAGAGTTGTTTGTAGATTCATTATGGGTATTTGTTTCTCCTGTTATATTTTTTATTCTGATGTTAATACTTTTTGTTGAAACATTTTTTAATATAAATAAATTGAAAAATAATAATATTTGCAAATTGTCTTATTCTTATAACTTAATACTTTCTATTATTCATACTTTTAATTCCTTCAGGTATATTAATGCAATGGTTGACGGAGGATTGATTTGAAAAAAACTAAGTCTATTTATTTTTTATGATTACAGAAATTTAAAAATATTTATGAATCTTTTAGAGATATTTAAAAATTACGATCCTGATATCATAAGCAGACCTTATGTGATAGCTGAAGCAGGTGTGAATCATGAAGGCAGCATGGATCTTGCAAAGAGGCTGATAGATGAAGCTGCTCACGGCGGAGCTGCTGCAATAAAATTTCAAACCTATAAAGCTGAATCATTAGCATCAAAAGAAAGTCCTTCTTACTGGGATCTGAATAAAGAACCAACGAGAAATCAGGTAGAGCTCTTTAAGAAGTATGATAAATTCTGGAAGAAAGAATACGAACAATTAAAGGTAGAATGTGACAATGCCGGAATAGAGTTTCTTTCAACTCCATTCGATATCGATGCAGCGGATTTTTTAAACGATCTGATGCCGGCTTTTAAGATATCTTCATCTGACATTACGAATCTTCCTTTTATTAATTATATGTGTAAATTCGGCAAGCCGGTTATTTTATCTACGGGTGCGTCTGCGGTATGGGAAATTCAGCAGGCAGTAGAGCTGATAGAAGGATGCGGAAATCCGTTATCTTTGCTGCATTGTGTTTTGAACTATCCTACACTGGATGAGAATGCAAATCTGGGAATGATACTCGATCAGAAGATCAAATTTCCGAAAGCTGTACCCGGATATTCGGATCATACACTGCCCGGAACAATGGAAGTTCTGAAGATAGCAAATCTGCTTGGAGCAGTAATACTTGAGAAGCATTTTACTTTTGACAAATCACTACCCGGAAATGATCATTATCATGCCATGGACATAAATGACCTTAAATATTTTTATAAAGATATGGACAGGGTATTTATGTTAATAGGTGAATTTAAAAAGAAGCCTTTGTTAACCGAAGAAGATTCCATTAAAAATGCAAGAAGAAGTCTGGTCTCTAAAAGAAATATCCAGGCAGGTGAGACAGTAAGATTTGAGGATCTTACATGGAAGCGTCCCGGATCCGGTATAAGCCCAAGGCATATTGAAAGTGTTATTGGAAAGAGAGCAGTTACTGACATAGCAGAAGATTCAGTCCTTAAGTGGAATATGTTTGAATAAGAAATTATAAATATAAATTAAAAAAAATTAATTAGGAGAATTATAAAATGAAGCAAACATCACAGGAAGAAGTATGGAAAACAAAATTCGGAGAAGAGTATAATAACAGAAACATATTTGATAATAAAGCACTTGATGAAGTTTATATAAGCGACATAAATATTTCCAGAACAGCGATGAACGAAAAATTCATTGGAGAACTTGACCGTGAATTGAAAATTCTTGAAGTCGGCTGTAACATAGGATTGCAGCTGACGAATCTTCAGGAGATGGGATTCAGAAATTTATACGGAATAGAACTGCAGCCCCACGCAGTTGAGCTGGCAAAGCAGAGAACAAAAGGGATGAACATCATACAGGCAACCGCTTATGACATTCCCTTCAAGGATAAATATTTTGATCTGGTTTTTACCAGCAGGGTATTGATTCATCTGAACCCTGAAGAAATAAACAAAGCAATAAAAGAAATCGTACGCTGTTCAAGTAATTATATTTACGGAAATGAATACTATGCCGATGAGCTTACTGAAATAAAAAATTATCATGGTCAGAACAATATTGCCTGGAAGAGAAATTTTCCACAGCTGTACCTGGATCTTTTTCCAAACCTGAAGCTTCTGAAAGAGGAAAAATATAAGTATACATTTAATGATGATCTTGATACAACATATTTGTTACAGAAATAGTAATGAGCAGGAAACCGAAAATAGTCGCGTGCATTGAAGCAAGGATGGGTTCAAGCAGACTTCCGGGAAAGGTATTAATGGATATCGGGGGAAAGCCGGCTTTGCAGATATTAACGGAACGGCTTTCTCAATCTAAATATATTGATGAAGTAATCATAGCAACAACAGTAAGTCCCGCGGATGAAAAGATCGAAGAGTTCGGAAAAAGATCAGGCATACATGTTTACAGAGGAAGTGAAGAAGATGTGCTTGGAAGAGTTGTCGGAGCTGTGGAATCAGTCAATGGCGAGATCATAGTGGAGATAACAGGTGATTGTCCGCTTATGGATCCCGGCGTTCTTGATAGTGTTCTCGATGAGTATTTCAGTAATTTTCCTGAATATGATTATGTGACCAATATCGGCTATGTAAAAGATCATAAAAGGGAAATTCCTTTAGGTATGGATGTCCGTGTATTTACATATAAAGATCTGAAGTACATCAGTGAAATAACAAATGATCCTGAAGACAGGGAGCATGTTTCTTTGTATTTCTTCAGAACAGGCAAAGATAAATACAGGCTATTCAATATAAAGACGCCTGAGAAGTGGAAAAGAGATTACAATCCGAGATTATGCCTTGATACAAAAGAAGACCTTGAAGTAATAAGAAAAATTTATGAGTCATTAATCAAAGATAAAAAAGATTTTAATCTTGAGGATATTTTAAATTTTACAGACAAGAACAGAGACATAACCAGAATCAATTCTGAAGTAAAACAGAAGACAGTAAGCAATCTTGAGCAGATATAAAGTAAGTATAATCGGTTGCGGGGACATTGGATTTCTGTTTGATCACAAAAAGGATATCAAAGGAGCTTTGACACATTTCAAAGCATTCAACGATTCGGATAAGTTTGAAATAGTTTCTGTTTGTGATTTTAAGGAAGAGGTAAGGCAAATCATAAAAAGTGAACATAAGATTAAAGTATATGATGATTATCCAAAAATGTTTGAAGAAACATATCCTGAAGTAATCATAATTGCATCGAATGATGAATCACATTTTGAGATTTTAAAAAAGATAACTGTTTACAAACCAAAGCTTGTTTTTTGCGAGAAGCCTGTAACGCTTGATTACAATGAAACAAAGGAAATTGTAAAACTATATGAAGATAATAATATTCCGCTTCAGGTAAATTACACGAGGAGATTTCTTAATGAATTTTATGAAATAGGGAATATGATCAGGCAAAAAGATATCGGAGAGCTGGAGTCGGTTACTTTTTATTATTCACGCGGGCTTACGCATAATGCTTCACATTATCTTGACCTTATAGACTGGTATATAGGGGAAACGGAAAAAAATCTAATCAATATTTCAATTAAAGATGGAATAAGCAAAACAGATGGGACATACAGCTTTGATATGATATACGAAAACGGACTTGAGATCAGATTCATAGGTTTGAATCCAACTAAACTTTCATTTGCTGAAGTTGATTTTATCGGAACAAAAGGGAGAGTCAGGATAAACTATAAAAATGAAATTGAGAAATATGATATAAAAGAAAATAGAATGTTCAAGGGTTATTCAGCATATAATTTATATGAAAGCAAGCCTATCAGATTTGAAGAAGCACTGCCGAATGCAGTGGAGAATATATACAATACATTAAGAAGCAGAGAGGATTTAAAATCACCTGCTTCTAATTCGATTAAAATTTTTGAATTAATAAACAGAATCAAGGAGAAATAACTATGTCAAGATTAGCCTTACTCGGGGGAGATCCCGTACGTACAAAAATATTTCCGCAGAGCAATACAATTGGGGAAGAAGAGAAAAAAGCAGTAATGAAAGTTCTTGATTCCGGAAATCTTTCTCAGTATGTAGGTTCTTGGAACAAGGATTTCAAAGGCGGTCCGACTGTTCAGCAGTTTGAAAATGACTGGGCGGAAGCATTCGGAGTAAAATACTGCCATGCCGTTAACTCAAACACTTCGGGTTTATATGCCTGTATCGGGGCATGTGATATAGGTCCCGGAGATGAAGTAATAGTATCTCCATATACAATGACAGCAGGAGCAATTGCTCCTTTGATATACGGAGCCGTTCCTGTTTTTGCAGATATAGATGAAGATATATTCTGTCTTGATCCAAAAAGCATTGAAGCGAACATTACCTCAAGGACTAAAGCAATATTAGTAGTCCATATATGCGGTCATCCGACGGATATGGATGAAGTTATGGCAATTGCAAAAAAATATAATTTAAAGGTAATTGAGGACTGCGCTCAGTCACCAATGTCAACATACAAAGGCAGGTTTGTCGGAACGATCGGTGATGTAGGGATTTTCAGTCTGAATTACCATAAGCACATTCACACAGGAGAGGGGGGAATGATAGTTACGAATGATCCTGTGATTGCCGAGAAAGTAGAATTGATAAGGAATCACGGAGAGGCAGTAGTTGAAGGAAAGAAAACGAAGGATTTATGGAATACATTCGGATTTAATTACAGAATGACAGAGATGGAAGCAGCAGTTGGAATAGAGCAGTTAAAAAAGCTGCCTGATCTGATCAACAGGAGAATAGCAAATGCAAATTATCTTTCAAAGATACTTGGAGAACTTCCGGGAATAATTCCGCCTATGGTTAAAGAAAACTGCAAGCATGTATTTTATCAGCAGACATTCAAATTCAAAAGAGATATTATCGGGATTCACAGAAATACATTCATAGATGCGATGAAAGCAGAACTGCCTACAATGGTTTTGAGGGAATCAACTCCTATAATCGGATGTGGATTTGCTCCGCCTCTTTATTTGCAGCCGATTTATCAGCAGAGACTTCATAAGTGTTCATTTAACTGTCCGAGATATGACGGTTCAGTCTCTTATGAAAAAGGGCTTTGTCCTGTCACAGAGAAGATGTTCTATGAGGAAGTTTTTACACATGAGTATATGAGACCGAGTTTTTCACAGAGAGATCTCGAAGATGTAGTTAAAGCTTATGAGAAAGTTTATGAGCATGTATCTGATCTGAAAGAATATGAAATGAAAAACACAGTCACGGCTTAAATGCAGAAGAAAATTCTGATGGCATTTGATGATCCCGGCGGCGGGCTCGCAGTAAGTTCGCTTATAGAAAGATTACAGCATGAAGAAATTGATCTTGAAATATATTCAGGGAAACTCAGCGAAAAATTTTTAGAAAAAGATAAAACGGTTTACAATAAAATTGATTCTAAGATAACAAGGGAAGATGCAGCGGTTATAATTGATAATGTTCAGCCTGATCTACTGATTACGGGCACAGGCGGGGGCAATGCAGAGCAGGAGCTTAGAAATGCGGCCTATAAAAAGAACATAAAGAGCATAGTAATACTTGATTTCTGGAAAGACTATTCGAGACGCTGGCTTTATGCTGCTTATTCACTGGCTGAAATGAAGGATAAGATTTGTGTAATGGATGAATTTACAAAAGAAGAAATGACCGGTGAAAATTTTCCCTGTGAAAATATTGTAGTTACGGGTCATCCTTACCTGGATGAAATATTCAACCATAGAAAGAACAATTCTGAGCAAATTAATTTCAGGAAAAATCATATATTATTTCTTTCACAGCCATTGCAAATAATTGGTTTAAAAGATTACAAAATTCATCCGCTTAAAACCCTTCTTGAAAGTTTAATAAGGCTGACTTCTGAAAATAATTCTGAATACACTTTGAAAATTAAGCTTCATCCTTCTGAAGAAATGACAACTGAGATTGAAGACTTAAAAAGATCTTATGATTCGAAATATCTCCGGATTAATTTTGCTGACAAATCCTCGTCACTGGAAGAGCAGATACTTGAATCAGAAATAATTGCAGGTTATAATACAATTGCTATGTTTGAAAGCAGGGCAATGAACAGGAGAACGGTAAGTTTAAAAGTCGCTCCTGTCAGAAAGTCGCTTTCAATAGCTATGGAAACAGCCGGAATAGAGATCATAAATGCTGATGAGGAAAGTATAATTGAATGTCTTAAAAATTCAAAGTCCGGATCATACAGGAAAGGAATTTTCAAAGGCGGAATTGACAATTGTGTTAAATTAATATTAAGTGAATTAAATCTGAATTAACAATAAATTTAATGTCCATGAAAAATCCATTCTTAACAGGCGAAAAAATTTATTTATCTCCATTGACAAAAGAAGACATTTCTGCAGATTATATCGGCTGGCTTAATGACAGTGAAGTCTGTAAAGACAATTCACATGCAACATTTCCTAATACTTATTCTAAAACTTTGTCCTATGTAGAATCTGTTGAGAAGAGCGGAAATGAAATTGTATTTGCAATCAGATGGAAAAAAAATGATATTCACATCGGGAATATTTCATTGCAAAATATAAACTGGATAAACAGATCTGCGGAGATTGCCATAATAATCGGGAATAAGAAATACTGGAATAAAGGTGTTGGCAGTGAGGCATACAAACTTGTTATAGGATACGGATTCCGGACACTTAATTTAAACAGACTTTCTTCAGGGCAGACTGTAACTAACAGAGGAATGATAAGTGTCTGTGAAAAAAACGGATTGAAAAAGGAAGGAACTTTAAGAGAAGTATTATTCAAAAACGGAGAATACAATGACGCAGTGATATACTCAATTTTATTTAAAGATTTCAGGAAAAAAGCAAACATAAAACAAAATGAAGGATAAAGATTACGGAAAGCCTCAGATGGAAGGTGTACAGTATTGTATAAGATGCTGTATCCCTTCAACACAGGAGCTGGTAATGTTCGATGAAATGGGAATTTGTCAGGCATGTCAGTCATCCGAGCAGAAGATACACATCAACTGGGTTGAAAAGGAAAAGAAGTTAAGAGAGATATTAGAGAATGCAAAAGCTAAAGCAGGAAGCAACTATGACTGCATTGTTCCTATCAGCGGCGGCAAGGACAGTACTTTTCAACTTTATGTATTGACTCAGATATACGGAATGAAACCTCTCGCAGTAACATTCAGCCATAACTGGTACAGTGAAACAGGGTGGTATAATCTTTTAAATTCTCTTGAAAAATTTAATGTTGATCACATCATGTTTACACCTAACAGGGATCTTGTAAACAGAATAGCAAAGCGGTCACTTGAGGCAATAGGAGATACTTGCTGGCATTGTCATGCAGGAGTAGGTGCATTTCCTCTTCAGGTAGCTGTAAGATTCAATATTCCCCTTTTGATTTACGGAGAATCAATAGCTGAATCATCAGGAAGATCTTCTTATAAAAATCCTCTGATGGAATTCAATGTAGATTATTTCATGAAGGTCTCTACAAAGCGGAATCCAAGAGAGATGGTATGCAGCTATATTTCGGAAAAAGACATGAAGCCTTTCTTTTTTCCGACAATTGAAGAACTGGAAACAGCGGGTGTCAGACTAATGCATCTCGGAGATTACATTTTCTGGGATGATGAGAGACAGATGGAATTTGTAAGAGATAATTACGGATGGAAGGAGACAGAAGTTGAAGGTACTTATAAAGGATATAAAAGTGCAGAGTGCATTATGCCGGGAATGCATGATTTTACAAACTATCTTAAGCGCGGATACGGGAGGTCAACATATCAGGCAAGTGTGGATGTCAGGAATGGTTTGCTTTCGAGGGATGAAGGTTTCGAATTATCAAGAAAATATGACAGTGAGATCCCCGAGTCACTTGAATATTATCTTAAAATAACCGGCATGACAAAGGAGGAATTTTATGAAATGATGTTGGAAAAAAGATTACCTGAGATCAAGCATTTACAGCTGCCTGTGACAGTCAAATCAAGAAAGAACAAAGAGAGAATTTTACCATATCCGGAACAATTAATAGAAAAAGAGGAAAACAGAAGAAGCAATGAATGATACACTTAGTAAGATAGAAAAAAATATTTTTCTGGAACAAAGCATTAAGGAAATTACTGAAAAAATTTCTTCCGGGGAAATTACTCCTCTTGACATTGCACTTGAAAGCATAGAGCGGATCGAGAAGTATAACGAGAGATACAAAGTATGGGTTTGTTATGACAGAGAAATTCTTTTTAAGCAGGCAATGAAAATTTCAGAGAGACTGAATGAGGGCGGTAAGATTAGAGCATTGGAAGGAATACCTGCTGGTATAAAAGATATTTTCAATACATATGATTTTCCGACACAGATGGGAAGTCCTTTATGGCAGGGATTTACGTCGGGAAATGACTCAAGGGTTGTATATTATCTGAAACAGGCAGGAGCAGTAGTGCCGGGAAAGACAGACACCGCAGAATTTGCAGTACATGCAATCGGAAACTGTCTGAATCCTCATGATATAACAAAAACACCCGGAACCTCATCAAGCGGATCTTCCGTAGCAGTTTCACTAGGAATGGTACCTGTCTCAATAGGAACACAAACAGCAGGCTCGATAGTGAGACCAGCAAGTTTCTGCGGAGTTTACGGTTGCAAGCCTTCATTCGGACTTATTCCAAGGACCGGAATGCTGAAGACAACTGACAGTTTGGATACAATTGGATTTTTTACTTCTAAATATGAAGACCTTGAAAGAGTATTTGAAATTGTAAGAGTACACGGATCAAATTATCCGATAAGCAATGATGCATTGAGCGATAAAAAGCGGCAGAACAAGGCTGCGGACAGAACATGGAAAATTGCCTTTGTGAAAACTCATACTTGGGATCATGCATTTGATTATGCTAAGGATGCTATTTTAAAATTTGTAAAAAAATTATCAGAAACAGATGGCATAGAAATAACTGAGGCAGAATTACCTGAAGATATTCAGTCAGCACACAAAGTACATGAAAGAATTTATGACAAAACATTAGCATATTATTTTCAGGAAGAATTCAAAAAACCCGAGCATGTTTCATCTATAATGAACGAGATCATAAACAGAGGAAATCTGATCTCAGTAAGTGAATATCATCAGGCATTAAAAGATCAGGAAAAAATAGTATCCTGCATGGATGATTTCTTTGATGATCATGATATAATTGTTTCTTTGAGTACAGCAGGAGAAGCACCGGACAGAAATGAAACAGAAAGACCTGATCCGTCCCTGATTTGGACATTATCGCATTTACCTGTAGTAAGTTCACCGGCATTTATTTCACCGGACGGATTACCATTTGGAGTACAATTTGCAGCCAGAAAATACAACGACCTGTTGTTATTCAGATTTTTAGACAGATTACGTGAATCTTGTCTTATACCTGATGGAGCAAACCCTCTTCCAAACGTACATCACTAATAAATTTCGAAACTCATTGAGTATAAAAGATCAAATGAAAAGATTACTGCTTAGAAATAAATATGTCAAAAAATTAAACATTAGTCTCAAGCTTAAAAAATTTTATAGTAACGGATTAAAGGGGGATGAAAATTCATCCCGAGTATTATTCTGGTCTACTGGAGGAATGATAATTCAGACAAATCTGGAAGCCGCTATTGCAGTTTCTTTAAAACTCAGGGGGCATAAAGTAAAAATGATTCTTTGTGACGGAGTATATAAAGCCTGTGCAAAGAGAGTGGATTTTCCTGATGTGCCAATAAATGACTGGGGTAAATTTTGCCGAAGCTGTATTCATCAGAATTCAAAACTGCTGGAAAGATTAGGAGTTGATATCGGCTATATAGGTGAATATGTTTCTGAAGAGAAAGCTTTATTATTAAGGGAGAAAGCAGGAAAAGTAAATTTTGATAATTACAGAAATCTATCTTATGATGGAATTGAACTGGGAAGTCATCTGGAATCCGCAATGACAAGACATACAAGAGGAGGTTCATTTGAAGGTCTGGAATATTTACTTAAAGAGTATGCATTTGCAGTTTTAGTAAATGCTGAAGCGGCAAAAAATGCAATGAATGAATTCAAACCTGAAAGAGTATATATGTCACACGGAATTTATGCCGACTGGGGTCCTGCTTTAAGCGTATTCCTGCACAATAAGATTCCGATTGTCTCATACATTTGCTGTTATCTGGCAGCGCATTTTTTCTTCGGAACTGTCAGGGAGCTCAAGGAGACTTTTTTAACGATAAGCGAAAGCTCCTGGAATAAAAATAAGGAAGCAGAGCTTACAGAATTAAAATTAAAGAGGTTAAGTAATTTTCTTGACAGAAGATATTTAAGCAATGTAACTCATGACATGAAAGGACTTCTTAAAGATTTCACCGGAGACAAAGAAATTTATTATAAAAAATACGGGCTTAACAGGAACAAAAAAGTCTGGGGAATTATGACTCATATTAACTGGGATGCAGCCTCAGATTATTTCGGAATGATACATAAAAATTTTGATGAATGGCTTTATGATACGATAAAAGTAATTTACAACATAACAGATGTTCAATGGTTAATAAAAATACATCCATCGGAGCTTAATGATAACCCCGAAACCGGATGCCAGAAATTCATTGAGAATAATTTTCCTGATCTGCCGTCTCATATAAAAGTAGTAAAAATGGATGATGACATAAGCCCTCTAGATTTTTATAATCTGTTAGACGGAGGAGTGACAGTAATGGGAACGGGCGGTCTGGAGTTAAGTTTAAAAGGGAAACCTGTTATACTTGCCGGCGATGCACATTATTCGGGCAAAGGTTTTACCAATGATGCAACAGACAAAACGAATTACAGAAAATTGTTATATGAAACATTGAGCATGGAAAAATTAGATCCGGAGAAAATTTTATTAGCATCAAAGTATGCATATATATATTTTATACAGAAGCAGATACCCTTGCTGCCAACAATTTCTGAAGAACTTCTGATTGATTTCAGTAAATTAAATTATCTGATCCCTGGGCACAACAAATTCATGGATTTTGTATGTGAAAAATTAATAAGCGGTGAAGATTTCATTCTTCCCGAAGAACTGGTTGAACTGACACATATAACAGACCTTGATCAGATTAGACAATCCGCATAAATATTCCAAAAAAAATATTAATCCAAAATTATGATTTTAATCACAGGAGCTTCCAGGGGAATCGGAAAATTCCTATTTGGTGAGTTTATTAAGGCAGGAGAAGAAGTGTACGGTACATATTATTCTGAGAACAAAGAGTTTGAAAATAATGACAGATATTTCCGGCTGGATGTTTCAGACTATGAGCAGGCGGAAAAGACAGTCAGCAGACTGGAAGAAAAAATAAATAAATTTAAATTAATAAACTGCGCCGGGAATAATTACAGTTGTTTCACACATAAGTCTTCTCCTCAAAAATGGAATGACGTGATTGTTACAAATCTTATCGGAACATACAACATGATCCGTGCTTCATTACCAATTATGAGGGAGCAAGGTTACGGAAGGATAATAAATTTCTCATCAATTGTTGCAGAAACCGGAATACCGGGAACAAGCGCATATGCAGCATCCAAAGCAGGGTTGTGGGGAATGACAAGAAGCATAGCCGTGGAGAATGCAATGAAAGGAATCACAATTAATAATTTGAATTTAGGATATTTTGATATCGGAATGATAGAAGAAGTAAGTGAGGAATATCAGAAGATAGTAAAGAGTAAAATCCCGACCGGTAAATTCGGTGATCCAAAAAATATTTACAATGCTGTGAAATTCATTATAGACTCTGAATATATTAACGGAACTTCAGTGGATATAAACGGAGCAATATATTAAGGAATTTGAATTTGAAGAAACGGAAATGAAAGTCTCAGTCATCATAACAACTTATAACAGAGCAGGAATAATACCAATGTGCATGGATTCACTGATCAAACAGAATTTTCCTAAATCAGATTATGAAATTATAATAGTAAATAATAATTCATCTGATAATACTGAAGAAGTAATTGAAAATTATATTGAGAAATATCCTGATACAAATATAAAATATTACTATATACCAAAACCAGGACAGGTATATGCCAGGCAGATAGGAATTCTTGCTTCGCAATATGAGATACTTAGTTTTACTGATGATGACGGAATCCTTTCACCTGACTGGATTCGGGAAATAGTAAATGCATTTGAACTTAACAAGAATGCTGTTGGTGTAGCAGGAAAGATAAATATCAAGTGGGATGAGCCGCCTCCCGAATGGATTTATGAATACGAAAACTATCTCGGCAAACTTGATTACGGTGATGAAATAAAATTTGAAAAAGGAATGTATATGAATGCCGGAAATTTAAGCATTAAAAAAGATGTGCTTATAGAAGTAGGCGGATTCAATCCTGAAATGATCGGCGACTGGCTTGTTGGTGATGGGGAAACGGGACTTTGGATAAAATTAAAAAAGAAAGGGTACATCATTGGATGGGCACCAAAAGCATTAATGGAGCATTACCAGATAGCTAAAAAAAATGCAACGGTTGAGGATATAAAAAGAAGATTTATTAATAACGGGATATGCATTCCTTATAATATATATGCTATTGATAAGGAAGGAAATATGGCATTGTTAAAAAACATGTTTTTTTCTTTTAAGCATAAACTTAAGTGGTATTTAAGAATACTGAAATTCAGAGTTAAAGGGGATGAGAAAAACAAAAATTATTCGATTTTCAGAGAAGCCTTTTATTCTGCTCAGATAAATTACACTTTAAAATTAATTTTTGACAAAGAATTCAGATCAGCGTTAACAAAAGGTGACTGGTTAATTACAAAACAAAAGGAGAATGTCATAGCATGAGTAAAACAGTATATGTAGGAATGAGCGCAGACCTTATTCACCCCGGTCATCTGAATATAATAAATGAAGCCAGGAAGTTAGGTGAAGTCACGATCGGCTTGCTGACAGACAGGGCAATTGCGAGTTATAAGAGACTTCCTTTTCTGACTTATGAACAGAGAAAGCTGATCATAGAGAACATCAAAGGTGTTCATATAGTAATACCACAGGAAACTTTAGATTATGTTCCCAATTTGAAATTAACAAAGCCGGATTATGTTGTTCATGGTGACGACTGGAAAACCGGAGTTCAGAAACAGACCAGGGATAAAGTAATTGAGGCTCTGAAGGAATGGGGAGGAAAATTAGTTGAAGTAGAGTATACGAGAGGAATCTCATCTACACAAATGATAAACAGTCTGAAAGAAATAGGGACTACACCGGAGATAAGAATGAAAAGATTAAGAAGGTTACTTGAAGTAAAGCCTATAGTTAGATTAATAGAAGCTCACAACGGATTAACAGGGCTGATCGCAGAAAACATTCAGACAATAAAAGACAATCAGCCAAGAGAGTTTGACGGAATGTGGCTGAGCAGTCTTACAGATTCGACAGCAAAAGGCAAGCCTGATATTGAGGCAGTTGATGTAACGGCAAGGATGCAGACGCTGAATGATATAGTAGAAGTAACAACCAAGCCGATCATATATGACGGAGATACAGGCGGCCGAGCCGAGCATTTTGTTTTTACCGTAAAGACGCTTGAGCGTCTTGGAGTGTCAGCAGTGATAATTGAAGATAAGATCGGTTTAAAAAAGAACTCTCTTTTTGGAACAGACGTGGATCAAACGCAGGACAGTATTGAGGATTTCAGCCATAAACTATCAATGGGAAAGAAGTCTCAGATCACAAAAGAATTTATGATCATCGCAAGAGTAGAAAGTCTGATTTTAAAAAAGGGAGCAGATGATGCGCTGACTAGATCCAAAGCTTATATTGAGGCAGGTGCAGACGGCATAATGATACACAGCAAAGAAAAGAAACCGGACGAGATACTAGAATTCTGTAAAGGATATAAGAGCTTTGAAAAGAAAGTACCGCTGGTAGCCGTTCCTTCTTCATATAATACTATTTATGAAAAAGAACTTATTGAAGCCGGTGTAAATATTGTAATTTATGCGAATCAGTTATTACGAAGTGCATATCCTGCAATGGTTGATACTGCAAAATCTATTCTTGAAAATGAAAGATCTTACGAAGCTGACAGCAGTATGATGCCGATAAATGAGATACTAAACTTAATTCCGGGCGGAAAATAATTCATGATTAGTCCCAAGAGATTTTTTGAGATATTAAACAGCAACGGCATAAATTTTTTTACTGGTGTTCCTGATTCTCTGTTAAAAGATTTTTGTGGATACGTGACGGATAATGTTTCAGAGAAAGATCATATAATAAATTCAAATGAAGGTGCTGCAATAGCATTAGCTAGCGGACATTACATTGCAACCGGAAAACCTGGACTGGTCTATATGCAGAATTCCGGATTAGGGAATGCAGTCAACCCATTGCTTTCTTTAGCTGATTCCGAAGTTTACAGCATCCCTATTCTTTTGGTAATTGGCTGGAGAGGTGAGCCGGGAAAGAAAGATGAACCACAGCATATAAAACAGGGAAAGGTCATGCTGGATTTGCTGAAAGCTATGAATATCAGTTATGATATAATTAACAGTTCGACCTGCAACATAGAAGAGATATTAAGAAAAGCATATTCAGCGATGACAGAACTATCATGTCCGTATGCATTGATAATTTCAGAAGGATCATTTGAAGAATACAAGATGGTCCATGATATGCAATCAGATTATCAGTTTAACAGAGAAGAAGCCATTAAGTTAATACTGGATGATCTCAGCAATAATGAAATTATAGTTTCCACAACCGGTAAAACATCAAGGGAAGTATTTGAGTACAGGAAAAAGAATAATCAGGGACATCAGAATGATTTTCTGACTGTCGGATCAATGGGACATTGTTCACAGATCGCGCTTGGTATTGCCCTTGAGAAAAACAGAAAACAAGTTTACGTATTAGACGGTGACGGAGCTGTAATCATGCAGATGGGATCACTTGCAATATTAGGAAGCGAAGCTCCGGAAAACTTCAGGCATATATTACTTAATAATGGTGCTCATGACTCGGTAGGCGGACAGCCGACTGCCGGGTTCAAAACTGATTTTTCTGCAATAGCTAATGCCTGCGGATATAATCTTGCGATCAGAGCAGAGACCGAAAAGGAGATAAAGGACGGATTATCAAAGATGAAAGAAATACCGGGACCGGCATTCCTTGAGATCAGAGTTAATAAAGGAGCACGAAAAGAACTGGGAAGACCTACATCAACTCCTTTGGAGAATAAATTAACTTTAATGGATAATCTTTTAAAATGATTCAGGCTGAATATTCCGGAACAGGCTGCATAAAAAATCTTACAGAAATATTATCAAACATAAAACCCCGGAATATATTTCTAGTTGCAGGGAAAAATTCATACAAAACATCCGGAGCTGAAGGAATACTTGGTGAATTATTAAATGAATATACAGTAACACTCTTTAATGAAGTCAGCGGTGATCCTTTAATCGAAAACATTATTAAAGGGATGGATATTTTTTTAGAATCAGATTGTGACATAGTTATAGCTATCGGCGGCGGAAGTGTAATAGATACGGCAAAATCAATAAATGTTTTAAGCAGTCAGGAAATAAATCCTAGGCATATTATAGAAGGCAAGGAGAAGATAGTAAATAAAGGCAAACCATTGATTGCAATACCAACTACATCCGGAGCCGGCAGCGAGTCTACACATTTTGCAGTTATTTATATGGAGAAAGAGAAGTATTCTTTGGCACATGAATATATTTTACCTCAATATTCAATTGTTGATCCGCAGCTTACTTTTGATCTGCCTTCAGGAATTACGGCAACATCAGGAATAGATGCATTCTCACAGGCTATAGAATCTTTCTGGAATGTAAATGCGAATGATGAATCAAGAGAATATTCTGAAAAGGCAATCAAGCTTATCCTTGAAAATATTAAGTCTGCTGTAAATGAACCAACGGAATACAGCAGGGAAAATATGTCAAAAGCCGCACATCTTGCCGGGAAAGCAATCAACATTACAAAGACAACCGGTCCGCATGCAGTATCATACGCAATGACTTCATATTACGGGATACCTCACGGGCAGGCGGTTAGCGTCACACTTGCGGAATTTCTGGAATTTAATTTTAATGTAACGGAATCAGATCTAATGCCCGGGTTAAATTTAAATGAAGTCAGAGCTAGCCATGAAAAACTTCTGAGGATACTTAAATGCAGAGATATTAGTGAAGGAAAAAATCTAATCAATGAACTGATTAAATGTATCGGATTAAAAACAAAATTATCCGAGCTCAACATCAGGTCACAGGAAGATCTAAAGATAATTATTGAAAGTGTAAACTTAGAAAGATTAATGAACAATCCGAGATCAGTTTCTAAAGAAGACCTTGGCAGAATATTAGAAAAAATTTTATAGTTGAGTCCGAAGAAGAATTCCTTATCAAAAATCCTTGAAATGAAACTAAGGATGCTCATTGACAGAATAAAAGGAAAAAAAATTATAATTCTGGATATTGAGGAAACATCTTTCATTCCTTACATACTTCCGATATACAATGCTTTGATTAAAAAGACAAACAGAATTTCTTATTACATTGCAACTCACTATGAAGGAAATGAGCAGCTGAAGGAATTCAACATCCCTCTGAAAAAACAGTTCAATGTAAATCTTAGCAGGGAATTCGGCAGTGCTGATATATTCTTATCACCACATATATATGGTATAGGGAACATCAGATCAAAAAAAATTCACATTAATCATAATCAGCCGGTAAAATATGAATCCTATCAGAAAAATGATTTCGTCAATTTTGACGTTCACTTTCTCACGAGTCCTTTACACCGCGATCAGACAGAGAATACAATTAAAAAATATAATCTTGAGGACAGGGATATTAAATTATATAATATCGGTTATTCAAAATCCGATGCTCTTTTACAGGGTAAATATAGCAGGGAAGATGTAATAAATCAATTAAAGCTAAATCCTTTATTTAAAACTGTTTTATATGCTCCTTCCTGGGATGAGGGGCTTTCATTAAGAACATTCGGAGAAGATGTGATTAATAATATTTTAGAAATTCAAAATATTAATTTGATTGTTAAGCTTCATCCAATAAGCTATTGTCCGGCTGACGGACCTAATTATTTATTTTATACCGGCGGAATTGACTGGGTAAAAAGTTTTTCAAAATATAATTCATATCCGAACTTCAGACATATTCCTTCAAATAATATTGATCCTTTGCTAACTGCTGCTGATGTAATGGTTACAGATCTCAGCAGTGTTGCTCTTGAGTTCATAATGCTGGACAAACCTGTTATATATATTGACTGCCCGGAATTTTTTGAGAAGACACTGAAGAAAACTTATTCAAACTTTGGAGATACAACGGAAGAATTTGTAAGAAACGATCCGAAAGCAAATGCAGGAAGACATGTAGGATATGTAATTTCCGGTCCGGATAAATTGCCTGAAGCAATAAGAAAATGTCTCGATAATCCGGAAGAGTTATCCGGCAAAAGAAAGGAGTTTGCGGGGCAGCTTAGTTACAATCCCGGCAATGCTTCAAATATTGCAGCGCAAAAAATTTTAGAAATTCTCGGTATATGACAGACACTATTAATCCGGCAGATATAATTCAAAAAGCAGTAACTGATCTTGCAGCTTCATGGAAAGAGAGCGGAATTGAAGAGGGAGATACGGTTCTGCTGCACAGTTCACTTTCCGGATTTATAAAAAAATACAGAACAGAGGGGATTCCAATCTTACCCAATGATATTCTGAAGTCATTCATGATTTCTGCAGGAGAAAAAGGGACACTGATCTTTCCGACATATAATTTTGATTTTACAAAGGGCAGGACATTCGATATTCTGAATACAAGATCAGAAACCGGAGCATTGTCCGAAGCAGCAAGACTTCATCCTGAGTCTGTAAGAACAGGTCATCCTCTTTTTTCATTTGCCGTAATCGGATATCACAGGAATATTTTTGAGGATCTCAGCAATTACAGCGCATTCGGGAAGGATTCGCCTTTTGCAAAACTGCTTGAGCTAAAGGGGAAAATAGCTGCGCTTGATGTTGCAGGGGAAAACTGCATGACATTTTATCATCATGTGGAAGAGATGGAAAATGCACCAAACAGATACCATAAGATATTCAGAGGAAATTACATAGATAAGCACGGAGTCCAAAGTGAAAAAGAATTTAATGTTTACTCACGAAAAATTGATGAGGGAGTTGAGACGGATGTCAAGCCAATGGAAGAATATCTTTGGTCAAAGAGAATGTATTCTGGAAACCGGCCAGGAGAAGGAAACTGTCTTCATGTGATCAAAGCTGAAAGGGTTTATGAAGAAGCATCCGCAGTCATAAGAGGAGGAAGATCACTTGGTATGCTTTATAAAATCACTAAAGACAATTGAAGGAACAGATCGAAAAATATTTTGACAGATTATGGCCGCTGAACAGAAGCCTGACGGGCAATGGAAACCGTGAGACACTAAAAATATTATCAGAGTTAGCAGATATAAAGATCACAGAAGTCCCGTCAGGAACTGAATGCTTTGACTGGACAGTTCCTCCTGAATGGAATGTAAAAGAAGCCTGGATAAAGGACAGCAATGGAAATATAATAGCAGATTTCAGTGCTAACAATTTGCAACTGCTTGGATATTCTGAAAAATTCTCAGGACATTTAAGTTTGAATGAGTTAAAAGAGCATCTGTATTCTTTGCCGGAACAGCCCGAAGTAATTCCATATCTTACCTCTTATTATAAAAAGCGATGGGGATTTTGCATTAGTCATAATCAGCTTATTAAATTAAAGGAAGGAACTTATGAAGTATTAATCGATTCTGAATTAGATCAGGATGGATCTATGACAATTGGTGAAGCAATTCTGGATGGAGACACAGACAAAGAAATTTTATTATCCACTTATATATGCCATCCATCAATGGCAAACAATGAACTCTCCGGACCATTGACCGCTTCATTTATTTACAAAAAATTAAAAGAAAAGAAAAACAGAAGATATACTTACAGAATACTTTATGTTCCTGAAACCATCGGCAGCATTTATTATTTATCCAGGCACGGAGATCATTTGAAAAAAAAATTAGCAGCAGGATTTGTAATAACTTGTGCGGGTGACAAAGGTAATTTCACTTACAAGAAGAGCAGATCCGGAAATACAGTAACAGACAGAGCTTCAGAGCTGATCTTGAAAGAGACGGAAAGAAATTATAACATTGAAGATTTTTTTCCTACCGGCAGTGATGAAAGGCAGTATTGTTCACCAGGATTTAATCTCCCTGTCGGGTCATTAATGAGAACAAGATACGGAAAGTATAAAGAATATCACACTTCTGCCGATAATAAAGAATTTATTTCTTTCAAAGCAATGGAGGAATCAGTTTATAAGTATCTTGAAATATTAGATTTAATTGAAAATAATTTTACATACATCAACAGACTGCCTCACTGTGAACCTCAGCTTGGGAAGCGAGGACTTTATCCTACATTAGGTTCGCAAAAAGATACTGCTGAATTTGTAAATGCCTTAATGTGGGTATTGAATTTAACAGACGGTTCAAATGATCTTATAGATATTTCAAACAGAAGCAGCATACCAGTTAAAGTTATGATCAAAGCTGCGGAAGGGCTGCTGAGTAGCGGACTAATTGAAATCAAATCTGAATAAATGAAATTGCAGTGGTAAAATATTTAATCACAGGATCATCGGGATTTGTAGGGAAGAATTTTTTAGAATATCTGAATGATAATACATCAGATACTTCCGTACTTGGAATTGACATTGCTGAAACTGAGTACAATACGAAGGAATACAGTAATCTTAAGTTTAAATTTGTAAGAGCTGATTTAAGAGAGAGGGACAAGGTCAGCAAGCTTATTTATGATTTCAATCCGAAATATATACTTCATCTTGCTTCATACAGCAGTGTAGCAGGAAGCTGGAGAAATCCAAACAATTGTTTCCAGAATAATGTGAATATCTTTTTAAATCTACTTGAAGATATAAGAAAGACCGGTACTGACTGCAGAATTATTTCTGTAGGTTCTTCGGATGTATACGGGATCGTAAAATTTTCAGAACTGCCGATAAGGGAAGAGCAGTGTTTGAATCCATTGAGTCCTTTTGGAATCGCCAGACAAAGCCAGGAATTACTTTCACAACTGTATTCTAATATATACGGAATGGACATAGTAATTACAAGATCATTTAATCATATAGGTCCCGGTCAGAATGAGAGTTTTGCAATATCATCTTTTGCAAAACAGATAATGGATTTAAAAAGAAATAACGGAAATGAATTCATAGTAACAGGAGATGTATCCGTAGTAAGGGATTTCATTGATGTCAGGGATGTGGTTAGGGCATATCATCAGTTATTTTTAAAAGGTAAAAGAGGTGAGATCTATAATGTATGCAGCGGTTGTGGAATTTCCCTGCACAATATAATACAGATGCTTTGTGAAATTATGGACATCAGATTCAGCATCAGGGAAGATAAAAAATTAAGAAGACCGGCGGATATACCTGTGATTGTGGGATGCAATGACAAGTTAAAGAAACAGACAAGCTGGACAAACGAAATAATGCTTGAGGACAGCCTGAGAGATATTCTGAAATATTATTTAAACCGTGATATTAAAGTCAAGAAGCCAGTGTACAGAAATTAATTTTCAAATTTTATATTTAGATTAGGATCGACTTTATGAGCGTCGTTATAAAAGCAGAAAATATATCAAAACTTTACAGACTTGGGATTCTTTCTTCAAGAACCATTGCTCAGGATGTTAATCGTTTTATTGCGAGGATTAGAGGTAAGGAAGATCCTTATTTGAAAGTTGGTGAAATAAATAACAGAGAAAAAAAAAGCAGCGGTCAGTTTATATGGGCATTAAAGGACATTAATTTTAAAATTAATTCAGGTGAAATAATCGGTATAATCGGAAAAAACGGAGCTGGTAAATCAACATTATTAAAGATCTTATCTAGAGTTACAACACCGACAACAGGTAATGTCAGAATCAAAGGAAGAGTTGCAAGTCTACTGGAAGTTGGAACCGGCTTTCATCAGGACCTTAGCGGAAAAGAAAATATATTTCTGAACGGTTCAATACTTGGCATGACAAAAAATGAAATAAAGTCAAAGTATGATGAGATAGTTGAGTTCTCCGGTGTGGAAAAATTTATTGATACACCTGTAAAAAGATATTCATCAGGAATGTATGTAAGGCTTGCATTTGCAGTTGCAGCATATTTAGAACCGGAGATATTAATAGTTGATGAAGTATTAGCCGTAGGCGATGCAGAGTTTCAAAAAAAATGTCTTGGGAAAATGCACGATGTGTCAGCTAAGGAAGGAAGGACGGTAATTTTTGTAAGCCATAATATGGGAGCAGTCAGGAGTCTTTGCACTTCATCAATTTTACTTGAAAGAGGGATGATAAAGAACATCGGGAATACAGAAAGTATAATAACTGAATATCTTAATATAAGTTCGGAAAACTTTGAAGCATACAGAGAATTCAATGATCAGAATTCAGAGACTTACTTTAAAAAAATATCAGTGAAACCTGAAAATTCAAACTTTGCATGCAGTGAAATAGAAGTATTGAAATCATTTAATGTTGAATTTAATTATTTTCTGAAAAAAAATATTCCCGGTCTAAGTCTTGGATTTTCAATTTATTCAAAGAACGGAATGAAAATACTTTACGACTCACAGGCAGTTAAAAAGCTTTCAGGAGATGCGGAAAACAGATCCGGATATTTCACAGCGGAAGTAACAATTCCGGGCATGTTTCTTGCACCCGGCAGTTATTTCATTAATGCAGCACTTCATATAGAAAATGTGCAGCTTCTTGATTTTAAAGAAAATGTAATAAGTTTCAACATTATTGAAAGCGGCTCACAGCTTCAAAAATTCAGCGGAAAAGATATGGGTGTAATCATAGCTGATTTCAAATGGAGAAGTATAAATGAAAACATTACAACTAACTAAGTGATAAAGATATTCATAAGTTTTGATTATTACGGAGCAGGAAATATTGGAGATGATCTGATGCTGGACGGATTTTTGAAAGAAATGAAATCTTCTAATTTTGAATTTTACTGTTCACTTCCAAGAGATCCATATTCGCAGAAAATAAGGTTTCCTGAAATAAATTTCGTAAGCAGTGAAGACCGGGTTGAAGCAGCTAATCTTTGCAATATCTGGATCGGGATCGGAGATACTCCAATTCAGGTCAAATCAGGAAACTGGTTTCTGGATCATTTGCTAAAAGATTCAGAGCTTAAAAAGGGAAAGAAAATAAAATATTATTTTATCGGAATAGGTGCTGAATCTGAAGCCGTTTCGGAAAAAGCAAATTACAAAATCGTTCTGGATGAAATAGATCACATATGGACAAGAGATAAAGCAACGACTGATACTTTAATAAATGGGATCGGCATAAGTGCTGAAAGAATTACAACTTCATCTGATTTGGCAAATATATCTTTAAGTAATATATACCTAAGCAGAGCAAGAAATGAAAAAAACAAATATGATATTGGAATGTGTTATTTTGATGAAAATGCTGAATCCGTAAATTTGGATGCAGTAAAGATATTTTTAAAAAATGCTGTTAGGAATAGCAAAAGAGTTCTTGCTTTCGGAAATGAAGTCAGAGAAAAAGGAAAGTATGAATACAGAATCTATATGAATATGTTTACAAGGCTTGAAAGATTATTTGGAGGTGTAAAATATTATCAGCCTGATTATTACAACCTGAATAATGTTTCAGATCTTGTCCGGCATTACTCAACATGTGAAGTAATAATGACATCAAGATTTCATTCATTATTAACTGCAGCTTGGGCTGGCTGTAAAGTAGTTGCTCTTGAGCGCTCTTCAAAAGTAACTGCATTGGCGGAAGACTTAGGCATTAAAGAAGTTAAAAAACCATTTACTGCTGAAAAATTAATGCAGTCTTATAATGAATCTGCCGTAATAGATATAAACATTCTCAAAAGATTTCATGAGCAGGCTGTGCGCAGTACAGAAAGTTTGAAAAAACATATATTCAGTTAAAATACATCCAGAGAAAAAATTAATTTATTTATTTATACATTGATCAGAGATGTAAAAATATTCATCAGGGAATTTCTTAAAGATATTTTAAATAAATATTTTAGGAGAAAATCAATTTTTACAAAAAAGAATACTTTACTGATAGTAAGAATAGATGCCATTGGCGATTATATATTGTTCAGGAATTTCATAAAAGTTATTAAAGAATCTGAAAGATTCAAAAATTACAGTATAACATTATTAGGTAATAAAATCTGGAAAGATCTTGCTGAAGAACTTGACAAAAAATATATAGATAAATTTATCTGGATTGATGTTAATAATTTTTTTAAAAATTCAGAATGGGCACAAACTTATTCTGTCTTATTTAAATTACATTATTTCGGTTTTGAAACAATATTGATCCCTAAAGATACGCGGAACTGGAGAAGTGAATTTATTGCTGATCATGCAGGAGCTAAGAATATACTTATGGATGAAAATAATTCATTCATTCCCGAAAACGAATCCGGTAATGTATTAGATAATTCCCATAAAGGATCATTAAGTAATCATCAATCTTTATTATTTCAGTTTAACAGAAATAAGTATTTTACTGAGAAATTGATCAGAAGCAGTGTTCACATTCAAAAGCCATTTATTGAGGATGTAAGACCGGAAAAATTAAATGGTAATTTAAGGAGAGATTATATAGTAGTATTTCCGGGAGCGAGTGATATAAAAAAAATGTGGTCAGCGGAAAATTTCGGAATTCTTTGTAAAAAAATTAATGAAGTTTATAATATAAGTATATTGATCTGCGGAAGTGAATCTGATAAAGCTGCGGCAAAAAAAATAATGGAAATAGCAGGAATTCAAAACATAGAAGATAAAACAAGAGACGGAAGCTTATCTGAACTTGTAACCTTAATATCAAATGCAAAATTATTAATAACAAATGATACTTGTGCCCTTCATATAGGAGCAGCATTAAATACAAAAACAATCTGTATAACCAACGGTCTACATTTCGGAAGATTTCATCCTTATCCTGAAGATATGTCGGATTTTGTAAGGACATTGTATCCCGATAAAGATCTTATCATAAACGGGAACTTTGAATATCTTGCGAGAAAATTTCATTTAAGCTCTGATCTTGATATAAATCTAATTTCCCCTGACGAGGTTTTTTATTCTGTCAGAGAATTCTTACAAACAGAAAGCGCAATTCAATTTGGATAAAATGAAAAAAGTACAGAAAAAGAAATGAGCGTAGTTATAAGAGCAGAGAACATTTCTAAACTTTACAGGTTAGGGATAATAACCTCAAAGTCCATAGCACAGGATCTAAACCGGTTTATTGCCAGGATAAGAGGAAAAGAAGATCCTTATTTAAAAGTTGGACAGTTAAATGAAAGAGATAAGAAAACCGAAGGTCAGTTTGTCTGGGCGCTGAAAGATATAAATTTCGAAGTTCTGGACGGTGAGATTCTTGGGATCATAGGAAATAACGGAGCAGGTAAATCGACATTATTAAAAATATTATCACGAGTTTCATCGCCTACTACAGGTGATATTAAAATAAAAGGGAGAGTAGCAAGCCTTCTGGAAGTTGGCACGGGATTTCATCCTGAGCTTACCGGTACAGAGAATATATTCCTTAACGGATCAATCCTTGGAATGACAAGAAATGAAATAAAAAAAAAATTCGATGAGATAGTGGACTTTTCTGGAGTTGAGAAATTTATAGACACACCCGTAAAAAGATATTCATCGGGAATGCATGTACGGCTGGCGTTTGCTGTTGCAGCTCATCTTGATCCTGAAATACTTATTGTAGATGAAGTGCTTGCCGTCGGTGATGCGGAATTTCAGAAGAAATGTCTTGGAAAGATTCAGGATGTTTCGAGTAAAGACGGGAGAACAGTTTTGTTTGTGAGTCATAATATGGCTGTATTGTCAAATTTATGTTCATCTGTAATCGTACTTAAAAACGGGATGATTGATTTTCCAAAAGGACAGGCTAAAGAAGGGATTCAGTTTTATTTAACTGACAGAAAAGAAAAAACTAAAATATCGCTGAGAGACAGAAAAGACAGGAAGGGGGATGGAAAGATAAGGCTTACACATTTTGAAATATTGAACTCCGATAATATAAATCTAGAAACAACGATCTCAGGGCAGCATATAAAGTTCAGGATCATGTATGAATGTGTAGATAATCCAAACCCGAAAAATATTAGTACTGCACTTTCAATTACACGTTCAGATGGATTTCTTGTAACTGTCTTAAGCAATGAAATTTCCTCTGCTCAATTCCCATCAATTCCACAGAAGGGAAGTTTTATTTGTACTCTCGATAAGCTGCCGTTAACTTCAGGTAATTATTTAATTAATTTAATAGTACATCAGAATAACATAATACAGGACTGGATACAGGAAGCGGCATTTTTCAATGTTGAGGACGGAGATTTTTATAATACCGGAAAGATAGTTCCTTCAACTCATAGAAGTATTTTACTGGAACAGCAATGGCAAACGGAGGCAATAAATTAATTTATGATCAAAAAAAAAATAAATGATTTCCTTTCGCTGTTCGGAGTTGGCATTTTCCGTCTGAAGAAACCCGAACTTGGGAAAAACGGGAATTTGTCTAAGAAAGCGAAGTGGAGTGATTTTGAGATTAAATCTCCGTTAGATCATAATACATCTGAGAGAATGAATGATTTTTTTTCAGATTCAAGGATGCTGGAACAATATCTGGGAGAGGAAAGGATTGATTTTTACCTAGAGATAGTCGGAATAGTAAAAGAATTTAATATTGATCTGAATAATAAGGATGCAATAGATGTCGGAACCGGTACGGGACATTTGTTATCTTTTTTCCATGAGAATTATAATTTTAGAAGTATAACAGGAGTTGATTTTTCTGAATCTGCCATTGAAGTAGCAAAAAAAACCCTTCCGGAAGGTAAGTTTTTTGTACATGATCTCTATCAGAAATTAGAAAAAAAATATGATCTGATATTATGCACGGAGGTCATTGAGCATTTACTTTACCCGGATCTTGCTTTAAGAAATATCATTGATATGATGAGCAAGGATTCAATATGTCTGATAACTGTACCAAACGGCAGGACTGATCAGTATGAAGGACATATTAATTTCTGGAGTCCGGAAAGCTGGGAGGTTTTTATCAGAAATAACTGCAAGGGACTTTCAGTCAGGACGGGTACCATAAAAGATGGGAAAAATAATTATGCTATAATCTGCAACAGAGAAATAAGTAAGACAACCAATAAAGATATATGATAAAATTTATTACAATAATTATTCACATTAATACACTTAAAATTTTTAAAACAATTCATATTTCCGGAGAAACTTGAAACTAAGATTATTAAAATTCGACACAATAAATCCCCAAATTTATTTAGACAAAAAAATAGAAGAGCACAAAGAACTTATCGGAAAGATGAGCAGAAAGGATTTGCTGGAATGGATCATTTCAACAAGGGGTAATTTTTCGGATTTTTATACATACAATTTGAAAAAGCTGGGCTGGGAGACTGAAGAATTTTTTACAAATGATCATTACATTGACAAGGTTGCAGATGAAGTTTACGGCTCAGGAAAAAAATACAGGTATTTTGTTCAGTCTATCAGAAATAAAATAAAACCGGTCAAAGACAGAATAAAACTAAACGTGATACATGCTTATGTTGAAAAGTATAAACCGGATGTGATACTTGTCAGAGAGCAGACAGGAATTCCAAGTTACTTCTGGAAAAGTTTCGACAGCAGTACTTTACTGGTGTCCAGACTTGCCGCACCGGTACCCAGGCACTGGTATCCATCTGACTGGGATCTCATACTTTCATCAACAGAAGCTTACAAAACTTTCTTTGAGCTCAATGGAGTTCCTACTTATATAAATCAAAATGGATTTGATGAAAGAGTATTAGCTGAATTAAAAGATGAAGGAAAAAAATATGAAGTAACATTTGCTGGAGGATTAGGAGACAGATACTGGATTAAAAGGACAAAATGTTTTGAATTTGTTGCTGAAAATCTTGACTTCAAATGGTGGGGATACAATTACAATAAGAAATCCGCTGAAAATCATTTGAATAAAACATGGCAGGGACTTACATCAGGACTTGAAATGCTGCAGATCTATAAGAACTCAAAGATAGTTCTGAATGATTACGGACAAATAGCCGGCGGTGTAGGAGTTAATCAAAGATTATTTGAAACCTTAGGTGTAGGTACATTCCTGCTTACTCGGTATTCAGAAAATTTAGTTAAGCAATATCCTGCGAATATTTTTATGACCTTTAAAGATGAAAAAGATTGTGTGGACAAGGCAAAGTACTTTCTGAGCAACGGAGAAGAAAGAGAAGAGATAGCACTGGCAGGTCAGAAATTTGTACTGGAAAATTTTAATTATGATATTCTGATGAAAGATCTCAATGAAGTTTTAAAAGAATCATATGAAAAAAAATTCAAACTAAATGGTAGAGCACATAAAAAACAATGACAGGCTTTTAGCTTTGATCATAAAAAATGATTTTAATAAGGAAGGAATTCATTTCTTTACTCCGAATGATCTGTCACAGCAGCTGGCTTACATGCACCACCCCGCAGGAAAAGTCATTGATCCGCATGTTCATAATCCTTTGCCCAGAGAAGTTCAATATACACAGGAAGTACTTTTTATAAAAAAAGGAAAACTTAGAGTTGATTTTTATGATGATAAGAAAATATATCTTGAAAGCAGGATCCTTGAAAAAGGCGATGTTATCCTGCTTGCAACAGGCGGTCATGGATTTGAAGTACTAGAAGAAATAGAAATGATAGAAGTAAAGCAGGGACCATATGCCGGTGATGAAGATAAGACAAGGTTTACAGGAATAAATAAGGATAAAACAATTGTAAAATAGATGAATGATTTTATACCGGTGAATGAGCCACTGCTGAACGGAAATGAAAAAAAATATCTTTCCGAATGTATTGATACGGGATGGATATCTTCAGAGGGTCCGTTTGTAAATAGACTCGAAGAAAGTTTCGCAAAACGGGTCGGCAGGAAATACGGGATAGCAGTCTGTAACGGAACAGCAGCACTGGAAGCTGCTGTGATTGCAGTTGGGATAAAGAAAGGAGATGAAGTGATCATGCCTTCATTTACAATTATTTCCTGTGCATCTGCTGTAATCAGAGCAGGCGGTGTACCAGTGCTTGTTGATTCAGAACCGGAAACATGGAACATGAATACAGAACAGATTGAAAGCAAAATAACATCAAGAACAAAGGCGATAATGGCTGTTCATATTTACGGTATGCCGGTCGATATGAATCCTTTAATTCAGATAGCGGAAAAATATGAACTTAAGATAATTGAAGATGCAGCTGAACTGATAGGGCAGACTTATTTCGGCAAACAATGCGGAAGTTTTGGCGATGTAAGTACTTTCAGCTTTTATCCCAACAAGCATATTACAACAGGAGAAGGAGGAATGATCGTAACTGACAGTGAGGAGATAGCTGAAAGATGCAGGTCACTTCGCAATTTGTGTTTCAAGCCGGAGAAGAGATTTGTACATGATGAATTAGGATTTAATTTCAGAATGACAAATTTACAGGCAGCATTGGGAGTTGCACAGATGGAAAGGCTGGATGAATTCATTGATATAAAAAGGAGAAACGGCGAATTGTATTATGAAGGGCTTAAAGATGTTCCGTACATTGAACTTCCTTTAAGGAAAAATGAATACTCAGAAAACATATACTGGGTGTATGGGATTGTTTTAAAAGGGGATGCCGGCATAAATGCTGAACAGGCGATGAGGAAATTAAACGGGAAAAAAATCGGAACCCGTCCGTTCTTTTATCCAATGCATCTTCAGCCGGTTTTTATGAAAATGGGATTCTTTAAGAATGAATCTTATCAGGTGTCTGAAAAAATATCCGAATACGGATTTTATATACCAAGCGGTCTGGCACTTTCGAAAGAGCAGATAGAAATTACAATAGATGCTGTAAAAAAATTATTATA
This sequence comes from uncultured Ignavibacteriaceae bacterium, assembly GCA_964561045.1. Lineage (GTDB taxonomy): Bacteria > Bacteroidota > Ignavibacteria > Tepidaquicellales > Tepidaquicellaceae > JAGPCH01. The sequence goes on from CAZLOL010000001.1 coordinate 60,667, forward strand.
AAATATATTAATTTAAAAATAAAAATGAATATAGGGATAATCGGATTTGGATACTGGGGAACAAATCTTGTAAGGAATTTTGCCAGTCTAAAAAATGTAAATTTAAAAATGGTTGTTGATTCCAGAAAAGAACGTGAAGCTGCATTATCGAAACTATGTCCGGCTGCAGCATTTTCAGCTTCAGCAGATGACATTATTAACAATCCTGAAATTGATGCATTGGTAATTGCTACTCCTGTATTTTCACACTTTGATCTAGCATTAAAAGCTCTTCAAAACGACAAGCACGTTTTGATAGAAAAGCCGATGGTATCTAGTACGGATCAGGCAAAGAAATTAATTGATCTTGCTGATAAAAAAAATAAAGTCCTGATGGTAGATCATACGTTCCTTTATACAGGAGCAGTTCAGAAAATGAAATCATTGATAGACAGCGGTGACATAGGTATTATAAAATATTTTGATTCTACAAGGATTAATTTAGGGCTCTTTCAGCCAGATGTAAATGTTCTCTGGGATCTTGCGCCTCATGACATTTCAATACTCAATTATCTAGTTAATGAAAAGCCTTACAGTGTAAATGCAAACGGAGTATCACATACAAACAACGGTATAGAGAATATTGCATACATTAATGTAAATTATAACTCAGGATTTATTGCACACTTCAGCTGTTCATGGAGCTCGCCTGTAAAGATCAGAATGATGCTGATCGGAGGTGACAAAAAAATGATAGTATTCAATGACATAGAGCCGACCGAAAAAATAAAAGTTTATGATACAGGCTACGATCACAAGACAGACGAAGATAAAAAGAAAGTGCTTGTAGATTACAGGACAGGAGACATCTACACGCCTAAGTTAGATCCTAAAGAAGCTCTATCAGGGATGGCATCAGATTTTGTTTCAGCAATTGTTAACGGGCATAAGCCAATTTCCGATTTTGATTCCGGTCTTGAGGTAATAAAGATCCTTGAAGCATCACAGGAATCAATAAAGAATTCCGGCAGAGAAGTGCTGATCAAATAAATATTCAGACATATATCCGGATTGTTATATGTATATGCCGGAATAAATTAAATAATAATCCAAAAATATTCTGTATGATTGAAAAAAGGAAGAATATATTTCATTATTTCTGGGAGTATCCTCAGTACAGCATGCTGGCACTTATAGCAGTCTGGTCGTTTTTTTATTTTTTTTACGGATATGTTTTATCTGTAAATGACGGGTTCGGATATGACGGAAACTATTACGGGACAACTGCTAAAAAATTCTATCAGCAGGTATTCGGAGGGGAGCTGACATTTTACAGGATACAGAGAATATTTCCGTCCTTTATAATGAGCTGTCTGCTGACAATTCTTAACTTACCAAAGGAAAACTATTATGTCGTTAAACTCTGGCAGATTTATCACATGGTTCTGCTTCAGGTTTGCGTGCTAATATGGATAAGGATCGCAAACATGTACAAACTGGATCTGAGATATATCTGGCTGGGATTTTTTCTTGGTTTTGTAAATTTTGCAAATGTAATGGTAACATTCTGGTATCCGGTATTAACAGATCTGACAGCTTTTACTTTAGGTTTTTTATTATTGTATTTTCATCTTAAAAATAATTTAACAGGAAAAATAATTATATCGATCTTAGGAGCATTGACCTGGCCAAGTTTTATGTATTACGGGATATTAATGATTATTTTTCCAATGAATTCTAATGTAGTCTTTTCTGAAAAATATGAGAAACATAAAATTAACATGTTAGCTTTCCTGATCCCGCTGCCGTTCCTTGCTTTGAGCTCATATTACATCTATAAGTATATGGCGTTTGGCCAGTTGTTTCCATATGTGAAAAAAGCTGTACCGTTTATAGATTCATTATTATTCATTGCCTCTGTTTTGAATTATATACTCATGGTATATATATTCAGAATATTCCTGCCATCATTTAATATTTCAAAATATTTTCAGTTTGTAAAGAATTTAATTTCAGGAATTAAACTTAAGCATGTATTAATCAGTGCGGTGATGTATGCCATTGTATTCATACCTTTAAAATATCTGAGTAATCCAGAAGCCGGGGGACAGAGTTCTTCTTTTATGAAAGTATTCTATTGCATTTCACTGTACAGTACTCTCAAACCTTTAGGGTATATTATTGTAGCAATAACCTGCTATGGTCCGCTATTTATAATGATGTATTTTTTCATGAGCAGATACAAAGAAATAATAGAGAGTTTTGGATTCGGTGTACTGGTTTCATTTATAATTACTGTTTTGCTGATGTTTACATCTGAGACCAGATTAGTTTCAAATTTTATTCCATTCATTTTATTGTTCACTATACTGGTATTAAAGGAAATGAACATGAGTAATAGACTCTTCGGCGTACTTATTGTGTTCTCGTTTATACTTTCAAAAATGTACATTTCTCTGGACGGAATACCGATCGAAAGTCAGTCAGCATATGATTTTCCGAACCAGCTTGCTTTTATGAACACATTTACTTTCTCAAACCTTGCTTATTACATTCAGCTTCCGGTCATCGCATTAATGTCAGTAATAGTAATTTACTTAGGAAAAAAAGATATTCAGGCAAGTATGAATACAGAAAGCAAATAAATGAATACCCGAAATAATTTTCTTTCTTTTTATTAAAATAAGAAACTATGAGCAGGTTTTCATTTATCGGAGGAACAAAAAGGGGATATAAACTTCTGAGTGCTTTAATCGAAAAAAAATACTTTCCTGTTTTTGCAGTCATATTAAAAGAAGACGAGCACGAAAAAGAAAAATTTTCTGTGAAAATCTCAGAGCTTCTTAAAGACAGAGGCATTCCATTTCAGATCAGAAAAAAGCTGTCAGAATCAGATTACAAAGAAATCGAGAATTCAAACTCCGATTTTGTAATTGTGTTTGGATGGCGAACACTTATAGACACTAAAGTAAATTCATATTTGAAAACGGGGCTTATAGCTTCGCATTTTTCACTTCTGCCAAAGTACAGAGGTTTTGCTCCGGTACAGTGGGCTATGATAAATGGAGAGACCGAGTCCGGTGTTACACTGTTTTTGATCAATGACGGAGAAATTGATTCCGGGAAGATAATTTCTCAGATAAAAGTATCTATAGCATCCGGTGATTATTCGGCTGATGTGGATTTAAAAATGACAGAGGGAGCAATTGAATTATTCCTGAAGCTCTTTAATGAAATAGAGTCCAACTGTATTACGTACAAAGAACAAAATGAAGCGGATGCAACATACACATGTCGACGAATTCCTGAAGACGGCAAAATATTTTGGAATAAATCATCGGCTGATATTTTTAATCTGATAAGAGCTGTTGCTCATCCAAACCCCGGAGCTTTCTGTTTTTTCGATGGAAATAAGTATATAATTAACAAAGCCAGAACAGGGGATATGAATGATAAAGTATTTTCAGGATGCATTCCCGGAAGAGTAATTAAAATTGATAATGAAGGAGTGGAAATTTTATGCAGCTCCGGGACAATAAAAATTACAGAATGGGAAGACACAGTTACAGGTTTAGTTTCAAATCCAAATGTTGTAATAAAGTCTATTACAGTTACAATAAAATAATGTTTTCATTATGAATAAAGTGAGATAACAGTTGAGAAAGGTTTTATATAAAATAAAAAAGCAGATAGATGAACTTGCTTTGAATTTATCAGATAAAGTTCTTTTAACTGAAGCTGCATCGGGACCATATATTGTTACATCAATTTTCGGTGCCTTAGCAGGAGCAAAAGTATTTGCTTTTGCAAAAGATTCAAGATATGGATCTGCAAGCAAAGTTTTTGATACTAACAGAAAAATACTAAAAGATCTGAAGCTTGAATTAGATATTATCTACATAGACAGACTTGACAGCAGCATTATTTCAGAAGCAGACATCATAACTAATTCAGGGCATCTCAGACCACTCAACAGGAATATACTTCAGCATGTAAAAAAAGGATGTGTAATTCCTTTAATGTATGAATCCTGGGAGCTTCGGGAATCTGATCTGGATATTGAATACTGCAAGGAAAATAGTATTCCTGTTGGAGCTACTAATGAACGGCATCCGGATATAAATGTTTTCAGCTATCTTGGTGATATGGCAATAAAGCAGATATTAGATTCCGGAGTCTGTCTTTATGAAAACAGTTTTGTTCTGATCAGCAACAATCAATTTGGTCCATACATTGCAAAGACACTGAGTAAAGTCTGTAAAAATCTCGGAGTAATTGATTTGCAAGAGAGAAGAGGAGCTTATGAAGACAACATTGACTGGCTATCGGATTTTCCGGAGATAAAAATATCAGATAAGTACAAAGACTGTGAAGCAATAATATTCACTGCATATCCTTTTGACATAAGCTGGATCGGCGAAGAACGAAGCGTAATTCCGGTATCAAGGCTGTTCACAGAATTCAATGATCCGTATCTTCTGAGATTTGCGGGTGATATTGATTCTGTAATATCTGATGACAAAGGTTTGAAGTATTTCCCCGGGAAAGTACAGAGCGGTCATATGGGAGTTCTTCCTTCTGACATCGGATTTGATCCTGTAATAAAACTTCAGTCAGGAGGATTAAAAGCGGGTGAATTAATGCTTCAGGGAAAAACGGAATATAAAGATGAAATACTTGTGGATTTATTATAATTATTAATGGCAGATTTTAAAGTTGAAATATTAAGAGAGAATACTGAGGATAAGGAGCTTGAATCATTTTTGAGTAATTCACAGAACTGTACGATCTTCCACAGACCTTTGTTTTTAGCTTACCATGATAAATCTAAGTTCACCTCTATGAAAGAATTCTCTTTTCGTCACTTTGTTTTCAGGAATGAAAAAAATAATATTACAGCTTTTATTCCAGGGGCTGAATATCTGTCCGGGGAAAACAAGAAGATATTCAAGACACCATTCTATTCTTCATACGGAGGAATGGTATATGATACAAAACTTAAGTTTGATGTTTTTGAAAAAATCATAGATCTGTTTCTTGACAATCTCAGAGCAGATAACATTAGCGAGATATTTTTTGCTCAGACTGCTGACTGCTATTGCGGTGATCAAAGTGAAAAGAATAATTACATAAGCTATATACTGAAATTAAAAGGATTCGATCTGATAAATATTGAATTGATTCTGGTAAAAAAGACTGAGGGGGATCTTACGGGAAATTTTCACAGTACTATTCAAAGGCAGATTAAACAGGCATTGAAGAATGATCTTGTTTTTAAAGCTGAAAAAGAAATCCTGTACGAATCATACAAACTTCTGGAAAAAAGTCAGGCCAGACTAGGAGGTAAGCCGACACACAGTTTTGAGGAACTAAAAATAATTCAGGATTTATTTCCGGAAAACATTATAACCTTTTCAACTTTACGAAAAGATAAAGTCATATCGGGCATAATAGGAATACTGGGAAATCAAAATACTTTAAACACATTTTACATCTATGATGATGAAGAACAGAGAGAGCTCAAAGGTATGCAGTTCACTTACTATAATGTATTGAACTGGGCAAAGGACAGAAATATTAAGTACGTTGATTTCGGTCCGGCTACTTTCGGACTCAAACCTCATTACTCTCTTATAAATTATAAAGAAAAGTATGGCAGCATTCCTATGCTGAGAAATACATATTTTGTAAAGTATGAGTAAAAAGAGCATAATTATATTAGGCGGAAGCACACTGGCATTGGAGATAGGAAAGCAGATTTATGATTCCAAAAAACTGGACCTGACAGGTTTTATAAAAGAGAAAAATGAGGATGTGCTTGACGGTTTTACTCAATTTGATCTGGGAGCAGAAATTGACATTTTAAACAAATTGAAACCTGATCTGTGTCTAGCTCTTGATTATCACAAAATTATTCCAGCCAGAATAATTAGTTCTTTCAGAATTATAAATTCACACGGAGGAATACTTCCTGATAACAGAGGCTATCACACGCTTGGCTGGGGTTTCATTAATGGTTACAAAGAGTTAGGCTATACTCTTCATTTAATGGATGAAGGATTAGACAGCGGGGATATAATATATACATTCAGGTACACTGTTAAAAAGAAAACGACATTTACAGATGTCAAAAACGCAATTGATCTGGATCAGAAAAAAAATATTGTCAGAGTTATTGGTGACTATGTTAACGGTAAAATTAAAACCACCAGACAGAAAACAAAATATCCGAAATATTTTTCCAAACGAAATATTTCGGACTGCATGATCGACTGGAATAATGAAGCCGTATTCATTGAAAGATTCATAAGAGCTTTATCAATACCTGCAGGACCCGGTGCATTTACATTGTATAATAATAAACTCCTGACCGTTCTTACTTCTGAAATATATCCATGTGAAGATTATATCGAAGTTCCGGGACATGTTGTTTATAAAACAAATGAACGAATTCTGGTAAAGACAAAAGACAAATGCATCTGGATAGAAGATGTTATTTACAACAATGTAAAATCCAAGGCAGGCAGTGTGATCAGAAAAAACGGAGTTCGTCTGGGGTTAAACATTACCGAAGAAATACTCAAAGAAAGGAAGATCATTTAATGGAAAAGATAACTGTAATAATACCCTTTCTGAATGAGGAGGAGAATTTAAGACTGGCTGAAGAGCTTTTGTATAAACCCTTGTCTGTAAATAATTTTAAATATGAGATAATATTTGTTAATGACGGCGGCACGGATGATTCCGAAAATGTGCTGAGAGCAATTGATCCTGATAAATATCCGAACATAAGTTCGAAGATAATAAGGTTTTCAAAGAATTTCGGATCACATGCAGCGATATTTTCAGGGATAAAAAATTCAACCGGGGATTATGTAACGGTTTTGTCCGGAGATTTTCAGGACAATGCATCAGTCATAAATAAAATGTATGATGAATCCAAAAAGGGATTTGACATTGTATTTCCATTAAGGGAGATATCCGGTCAGAACATCTTAGTCCGGATGTTTTCAAACATGTATGCAACTTTAATAAGAAAGATTGCAATCAAGAACTATCCCAATAAGAATTTCGATTTGTTTTTTATAAACAGGAAAGCAGCAGATCATGTAATAGAGACCTATGAAATCAACACCTCTCTTTTTCTTGATATTATGAACATAGGATTCAGACAGTCTTTTATTCATTACGAGAGAGAAAACCGGAAAAGCGGAAAATCCAAATGGACATTTTCAAAGAAAGTAAAATTGATGATAGACTCAGTTATAGGCTTTTCATATACACCTATAAGGCTTGTTACATTAGTTGGTCTCATTTTTCTGATGACAGGAATCATATGGTCTTTAATAATAGTACTCAGGAAAATACTTTTTAATGATATAGCTCAGGGGTGGACACTAATGTCATCGATATTATTTCTCGGATTCGGAATCACAAATCTGTCTTTGGGGATAATAGCTGAGTATCTGTGGCGTACACTGGATGCAAGCAGGAACAGGCCATTATATATCATAGATGAAATTATTGATCTCAACGGGGTCAAAAATAAATTAATTAAAAGTCAGGAATAAACAATTATAAAATAATAATTTGGAAAAGAACAAAATAAGCGGCAGTACAATACTAGTTACAGGCGGGGCAGGATTTATCGGCTCATATTTAACAGAGGAAATTTTAAAGTACTCACCTGCAAAGGTCATTATAGTTGACAATCTTATCAGGGGAAATTTCGAAAACATGAAAGAATTCATTGACAACCCGGCAGTAGAATTTATAGAAGGGGACATAAAGAATGAATCCTTGATTGAAAAATGTATTTCACAGAGTGATTATATCTTTCATATGGCGGCATTACGGATTAACGCCTGCGCAGCGGATCCTACCGACGGATTTGAAACAATGGTAAGAGCGCCGTTCATAATAGCAGAGCTTGCAAGAAAATATAAAATTAAAAAAATAATATACAGCTCAAGCGCTTCTGTATATGGACTTGCTCAGCATTTTCCAACACCTGAATCTGATAATCCTTATGACAATCAGACATTCTACGGAGCTGCAAAATTATTCGGAGAGCAGCTTTTCAGAAGCTACAAATTCATGTTCGGTATGGATTATGTTGCACTAAGATATTTCAACGTTTATGGTCCGAGAATGGACACTGACGGTAAGTATACTGAAGTTATGATAAAATGGCTGGACTGTATCAGAGACAACAAAGCTCCTGTGATTCACGGGGACGGCAGTACATCAATGGATTTTATATATGTGAAAGATGTAGCAGAAGCAAATGTAATGGCACTATTATCAGAAGTAACAGATGAAAACTTTAACATCGGCTACAGCCGTGAGACAAGCTTAAAAGAGCTGCTTGAGCTGATGATCAAAATAAATGAAAGTAAGATCAAACCAGTGTTTACGGAAAGCAATGCTGTCAACCCTGTAAGCAGAAGACTTTCCGACAACAAAAAAGCCGGAAAACTTTTAAAATTTTATCCCAAGACAAAACTTGAGCAAGGGTTAAAAGAATTAAGCGAGTGGTATTTTGAGAAAACAAAAATAACAAATTAGCATGATCCCAATAGCAAAACCGTATTTAACTAAAGATGAAGCACAAAGTGCATATGATACTATATTATCAGGCTGGGTAACACAAGGACCCAGGGTAGAAGAGTTTGAGAGAAAATTCTGTGAATACACAGGGGCAGAATTTGCAGTCGCTGTATCAAACTGCACAACAGCGCTTCATCTCGCGATGATCGCAGCAGGAATAGGCAAAGATGATGAAGTGATCTGTCCATCCATGAGCTATATTGCTACAGCCAACTGTATAAAGTATGTAGGTGCGAAGCCTGTATTTGCTGAAGTAGAAAAAGATACATATAACATAAGCGTAAATCATACAGAAGAATTAATTACTGAAAAAACAAAAGCAGTCCTAATTGTACATCAGATCGGAATGCCGGCTGACATTGATTCTTTCAAATCTTTGTGTGATAAATATAAAATTAAACTTATAGAGGATGCAGCTTGTGCTATCGGGTCTTCATATAAGGGAAAGAAGATAGGCTCACATTCCGAACTTGTTTGCTTTTCATTTCATCCAAGAAAAGTAATTACAACAGGTGAAGGCGGTATGATCGCCACTTCAAATGAGAAATATTACAGCAGATTAAAACTTCTGAGACAGCATGCAATGTCAGTCAATGACAGAGTGAGACATCAGTCCGATAAGATAATATTTGAAGACCATCTGGAACTGGGATACAATTACCGCATGACGGATTTCCAGGCAGCAGTAGGATTAAGGCAGCTGGAAAAACTTGACTGGATAGTGAATGAAAGAAGAAAGATAGCATTGAAATATATAAGTGAATTAAAATACATTGACTGCATAAGATTACCGGAAGAAAAGGAAGGCTATTTCTCAAATTATCAGTCTTTCAGTATTTATCTGAAAGAAAACTGTCCGGTAAACAGAAATGATCTGATGCAGAAATTACTGGATGGAGGTATTTCCTCAAGACGGGGAATTATGACCAGCCACAGAGAAACTGCTTTCAGGGATGAGTACAAGTCAGTGAAATTACCGGATTCTGAAGATGCAAGTGACAGGAGCATCATGATACCTATTTACATACCTATGGATAATAATGAAGTTGATCAGGTAATTGGTAATCTTAAAAAAATAATTTCTTCTTAAAATATCAGTAAAAGTCATGAATAAGTATCTGGAAAAGCATATCTGGAAGAATAAATACAAAAATCTTTTGAGCTACAAAATCCCTTTTCCGGAAAATAAATTTGTAATTTACACCAGAGGAAGAACAGGAAGCACAGTACTTACTGATTTGCTGAATTGTCATCCGGACATTTTCTGCGATGTAGAAATATTTAATTTCATGTATTCAAAAGGTGTAGTAGCATTTCCAATATCATACATAAAAAGCTGCAGTAAAAGAGCGGCTTTATATAAAAGATCAACTTATGGTTTTAAGGTTAAGATAGCCCAGTTAAGATATGAACATAAGTACAGTAATTATGAAAAGATACTGAGAGATCTGAATTCTGACGGATGGAAATTCATTTATCTGAAAAGAGAGAATTTTCTCAGACATAAGTTATCAAATATAGTATCATCAGAATCTAAAATATTTCATTTAAAGAATTCAGATAAAGTTAAGCCGCTGAAGATCAGAATAGACTGCAATTCATTACTGGATGGAATAAAATTCAGTGAAGAAGTAGAAAAGACAGAAAAAGAAAATCTAAGAAACATTCCTCATTTGACACTAATATACGAAAATGACATTATAGATAATTCAAAACATCAGGAGACAGCTGACAGTGTTTTTAGTTATTTAGGTCTGAAATCCTGCAGAGTATCAACAAATTATAAGAGGATAATTCCTGATAATCTTGATGAGACCATACAGAACTATGATGAAGTATATGGCTTTTTTAAAGATACGGAATACTCAAAGTATCTAAATAAACATTTCTGATGAAAGTATTTGACGGATATGCGAAATATTACGATCTGCTTTATAAAGAAAAGGATTACAGATCAGAAGCTGAATATATAATTAAGATTATAAAAGATTGTGTTCCGGAAGCAAGGAATATATTGGACCTGGGTTGTGGAACAGGAAAACACGATCTTATTTTTGTAAAAAACAATTACCAGGTTACGGGTGTTGAACTATCACAAAAAATGACAGATCTTGCCAATAGTAATATTCTTTCTGAGACAGGGGGAAGTCAGGAAATAAAATTCATAAACGGAGATTTAAGAAGTATAAGGCTTAATCAAAAATTTGATATAATTACATCTTTGTTTCATGTGATCAACTACCAGACAACCAATGAAGATCTGAGAGCAGCATTCAGAACAGTAAAAGAACATCTCAGTCCAAATGGCAAGTTTATTTTTGATTTCTGGTACGGACCCGCAGTCTTGAGTGACAGACCGGTATCAAGGATCAGGAAAATGGAAGATGAAGAATGCATTATTGAAAGGCATACAGAACCGGTCATTAATGTAAATGAGAATTATGTTGATGTAAATTTTAGGATATCGATAACTGAAAAACAAAGGACTACGAAACAGGAATTAAATGAAACTCACAGGATGAGATATTTATTTTTACCGGAGATAATTTTATTTCTGGAAGAGCAAAACATGAAGATTGAACACTGTGAAGAGTGGATGAAAGATAATTGCTTATCAGATAGAAGCTGGTACGGAATAGCTGTAGCCGGTAATATGTAATAATAATAACAAATTCCCCAAAATGAAATCAATAGCAATTATAACTCCAAAAACCGACACGTTCAGTAATCCTTCTCTTATTCTTTTGTTTGAAAGATTAATAAAAGAAAATTATAAAATACTTTTTTTTGCATTTGATCAGCTTTTTATTCCCCGTGAAATCAGGGAAAAGATTGAGATCCATGAAATTCCGTTCAATTACTTTTCATTTTTTAAAAGACCCAAGCTTTACAGAAGACCTTATGATCTGATGAAAATGATAAAGCAATACAGGGAAATTCACAGATTGTTTAAAGTAAAAAATAAAGTTGATACAATGATTTGCATAGACCCTATGGGTATGGTTTATGGCGGACGAATAAAGAAATTTATTGATGTTAATATCATTTATTTTTCTTTCGAAATATTCTTTGAAGATGAATTCTATGATGAAGAAAAAAAGCTGATTAAAACACTAGAAAAAAAATATTCCCGCAAAGCAGATTCTGTCATCGTGCAGGATAAAACAAGGGAGAAATTACTCAGGGAGGAAAACAATTTTAAAGAAGGCGTTAAATATTTTCATGTACCTGTTTCCCCTGAATATTCCTCAATAAATAAGGCTGAATATGATATTTACAGCGAGTTAAATATTCCCCGGAATAAAACAATTGTTGTATATTCCGGAAATCTGCAGAGATGGAGCGGTATAAATGAGATCATAGATCTTTTTCCTGAAAAATGGAATAATGACTTTTGGTTTGTTATTCACTCTCATTTTATTATGAATAAGGACAGTGTTTTAAGAATAAGATTAGAGGATATGATTAAGGATAACATGAATATTTCTTTTCATAATAAGCCTTTCTATCATACTAAAGATTACTATGAATTTTTATCCTGCTGTCATATAGGGGTGGCAATATACATTCCTAATACAATCGATTTCTTTGCAGGCAGGAATATTTCAGAAATCGGACTTTCATCAGGAAAATTTTCAACATATATGATGCTTGGTCTTCCTACAGTTACAACCTCAAACAGCATATATAAGGAGCTTAATGGAGTTTACAATTTTGGGGAGACCATAAATGATATAGAAGAGATTCCCGCTAAACTTACAGAGATCAAAAATAATTATGATCAAAAGAAGAAGGGATGCAGGGATGTTTTCGAAAAGGAGCTTGATCCTTTAGCAAAGATAGATTTATTAATGGATCAGATAGAAGAGTATTCAGAGTCATTAAAATGAGACCAGAGGAAAAATATTTCAGCGAAAGCATGTTAAGCGCTCTTCCGGATCCACCTGAAGGAAATAAAGGATGGCCGTGGACAGAAGAAACTGACAGGAAAATTTACAAAGGCATAAGTTCTTTTCCAAGAATATCCATTGTTACTCCCAGTTATAATCAGGGAATGTATATAGAACAGACAATAAGATCAGTACTTCTCCAGAATTATCCGGATCTTGAATACATAATCATTGATGGGGGAAGCAATGACAATACTATTGATATAATTAAAAAATATGAACCATGGTTAAAATATTGGGTAAGTGAAAAAGATCACGGGCAGACTAATGCAATAAACAAGGGAATTTTAAAATGTGATGGAGAAATATTCAACTGGCTAAACAGTGATGATTATTACAGCAAAGGATGCTTTAAATATCTGGCGGAAAATTTCGAAGATAAAAATACAGATATCGTTGCCGGCAAATACAGGTTCTTTTTTGAAAATGAGAATAAAGAGAAAGTCATAGAACTAAAACTGAGAAGTACGATTGAAGAATCCATAGCGTTAGTTGCTATGAATCAACCATCTACTTTTTTCAGGTTGCCTGTATTACGGTCTCTGGGAAAATTAGATGAGAACCTGAATTATCTGATGGATCAGGATATATGGAAAAAATATCTGTTTAAATTCGGACAGGACAAAATAAAGATAATAAATAATATCCTTGTATCATTCAGATACCATCCGGATTCCAAGACATCTCAATTTAATTTCATTAATGAATATTTCGGAATATTTTATTCAATTGCTGAGAAAGCGGGAATGCCAAAGCACCAGGAAGTTTTGAAAACAATCTACGGCGGAGATATTATTTCCGGATACAGTATCAGGTTCAGTTTTTCAAAAGATAAGTTAAAACTGGCCAGGAAAGTAATAAACAGTTTGTTTCTTTTTAATGCAAGAACTGCATATACGGAAAAAAACATTTCTCAGCTTAATTTGTGGCTTTCTGTAATTGAAAATAAGTGGTTAAATGAAAAGCAAAGAAATGATCTGTTAATATTAAAAGTAAAAGCAAATCTTATAAAATTTAAACTGGGTCCGGTGATAAGTATGATAAACAGAAGAAACAACAGTTCAAAATCAAAACTAAAGCCGGCTGACTCTGTTAAAAGTATATAACTGACATCAGGGCTGCATTAAATAAATCCCAATATTTTGAATAAAATAGCATTTGTTTCCACAAACAAGTCTTCCTGGGGAGGAAGTGAGTATTTATGGTACCTGACAGCATTAAGACTAAAGGATTCAGGGAAAACAATTATTGCAAGTGTTCCCCGGTGGAAGAATATTCCTGAGAACATAGATGAACTAAAAAGCAAAAACATTACTGTTCTATACAATACAGATTATCCGAAATATAAAAAATTAATTAACAGGATTGTCCCCAAATCTATTCAGCTAAATCATGAAGAAGACGGGTATAAATTTTTACTTGATTTCAAACCTGATATTGTAATAGTATGCCAGGGAGGTAATACAGGCGGGATCGATCTTATGGAATACTGCATTAGGCATGATATGAAATTCGTAACAATTTCAAATGCAGCAAACGAAGCAAAATGGCCTTCAGATGAACTCAATAAGAGATTGTCCGCTGCGCTGCCAAGAGCTATAAAAAATTATTATGTCAGCAGGGCAAACTTAGAGCTTACGGAAATACAAATAGGTCAAAGAATAACGAATTCAGGAATATTATTTAATCCATTCAATGTTGATTACAATAATGATATTCAGTATCCTGATGTTAAAGACAATTACATCCTTGCAAATGTAGCCAGACATGAATTTTATGCAAAAGGCCAGGATATTTTATTTCAGGTACTGAATGAAAAAAAATGGAAGGAAAGAAATTTAATAGTAAACCTTTACGGCAAAGGAGAGAACACATATTCATTAAGAAAGCTTAAGAATTTTTATGACCTGAAAAATGTAAGCATTGAAGGTCATATTGATCCCAAGGAAATATGGAAACGCTGTCATGCTTTAATTTTGACTTCAAGATATGAAGGTCTTCCTCTTGCTCTTGTAGAAGCAATGTTATGCGGAAGATTCGGAATAGTTACAAAAGTCAGCGGAAATCCCGAAGTAATCATTGATAATGAAAATGGTTTCCTTGCCAGAGCTGCCTCAGCAGAATTTGCAGATGAAGCCATGGAAAGAGCATGGCAGAAAAGAAAAGGGTGGGATATGATCGGAACCAAGTCGAAAGAATACATAAGATCACTCATTCCGGAAGATCCTGTCAAATATTTCTGCAATGAACTTAATCAACTCAAATTATAAAACAGAAAAATATTTCCGAATTAATTGTATTAAAATAAACTTTAAAAAACATCTGATAATTCTTATTGAATTCCGAAAAGAAAAAATATAAAATCTGCATAGTTTCGGCGATACTACCTCCTGCATACGGAGGCGCTGAAGTTGCAGCATTTAAATATGCTAACAGGCTGAATAAAGATCCTGAATCTGAGGTAATAATCATAGGATGGGACAGAACCGGCGCATATAAACAGAGTGAGATAAAATATGATTTTGTTTATTCTGTAACTTTTCCGGAGAATCCAAAAGATGCAGATGGAATTCTTATATATTTTCAGCAGATGTATCACATGTGGAACTGTTTCTGGGCATTACTTAAACCAATGTACAAACTTAAAGACAATTATGAATATATACACAATTTTAATTCAGGATTTGCATTCAACCGGGTATCAATATTCATTGCAAAGATGTTAGGGAAAAAAGTTATAACTGAAACTTCATTAGTTGGAGATGATGATCCACTGTCTCTTGGCAGATTTCCTGACTGGAAAGATTATTTCAAACCAAAATATATAAGATATAGATTTTACAAAATGGCTGACAGGTATGTGAGTAAATCTGAAGTGATAACTGAAATTTTCGAGAAGTCTGAAATACCAATGAATAAAGTAGTAGAGATCCCTTATTCGGTAGATACAAATCTATATAAACCATTAAGCAGAGAAAGCAAATCAGAAATGAGAAAAAAGCTGGGATTATGGCCTGACGGAAAAATAATCCTTTTTGTTGGAGGAATAAACGTACGTAAAGGAGTTCATATTCTGCTAGATGCATTTATCTCACTTGAAAAAAAATATCCGGATATAAAACTATTGATAGTTGGTCCAACATATAAATACGACAAGAAATATATTTCCGATATTAAGGAAAAGATAATAAATTTAAATTTATCCGGAAAAGTGATTCTTACTGAAAACAATATTTCGAATGTTCATGAATATATGCAGAGTTCGGATATATTCACGCTTCCATCCAGGCAGGAAGGATTCCCGATATCAATCCTTGAGGCAATGTCGAGCGGACTTATTGTTATCGGTTCGGACATACCTGAAATAGCGCGTGCACAGATCACAAACGGAAAGGATGGTTTTGTATTTCCTGTCGGCAACTCACAAAATCTGGCAGAAGTCTTTGAAATAGTTTTAAATAATGATAGCTCTAATAAAAAGATTTCAGAAGAAGCACGTAATAAAGTGATCAGTAAATGGTCAACGGAAATTGTTGACAAATCATATAAAGATCTCTACAGTTCTATTTAAATTAAATAATGAAACAGATTGATATAGCATAGAGTTGAATGAAGAAAGAAATTCGAAAAAAAATCAGAATATTATATACAATACCTAATTTTAATACGGCAGGAAGCGGCAAGGCTCTTATTAATGTCATATCAAGAATTGATAAAAATATTTTTGAACCTTATATATGCTGCCGACATGAAAGAGGAGATCTTTTTAACACCGCAAAATCACTCAACATTCCGATTTATATTTCAGAATTCTCCGCTCCTATGAAGCCAAGATTAAAAGGAATGGAAAGTGTATATAAATTAACCAGGTTTTTTAAAGAAATTAATCCCGATATAATACATTCATATAACTATTCGGACGATTATTCAGAAGCACTAGCTGCAAAGCTGTCCGGTATAAAGTGGGTATATACAAAAAAGAATATGGGATGGGGAAGTAATGCATGGAAGATCAGAACAAAATTAGCGGATGCAATCATCCCTCAAAATCAGGAAATGGTAGAGGTATTTTTTAAAGGTATCAGAAAGTATTCACTTATCCCGATAGGAATTGATCTGGATGAATTTTCAGATATAAAAAAAGATAAAGGTCTGGCTGAAAAGTACGGGCTGGAGAGTTCGTATCCTGTTGTTCTTACAATTGCAAATATTATTCCGATAAAAGGGATCGATTATTTAATAAAAGGTTTCAGCTTAATAAGTGAAGATTTTGAAAATCCGAAATTACTAATTGTTGGTGAAGATAAAACTGATTATGCAGACATGCTCAAAGAGAAAGTGAAGGAAATGGGATTTAATGACAGGATCATTTTTATGGGAAAACAGAGTAACATCAGATCATTTTTCAGCATAGCAGATATTTTCATATTATCTTCAATGAAGACAGGAGAAGGCGGACCGATATCAGTACTTGAAGCTATGGCAAGCGGAGTATTAAGCTATGGCAGCAATGTGCCGGGTATAAGGGATCAGTTCAGGGAGTTTCAGGATCAGTTATTTGAATCTGAAAATCCGGGTTCAATAGCAAACAAGATCTTACATTTCTCCAAAATGAGTAAGGACGAAAAGGAAAAAAGAATAAATGCACAAAGGGAGTTTATAAGGATCAATTATTCAATAGAGAATGAAATAATGAGACTTCAGCAGCTTTACGTAAAAGTGTACGAGTCAAAGAATAATACAAATTTTAATTTTGAGGAATCCGTTTAACGCAATTAAATATCTGCCGCATTATCTGAGAAAAAAATTCAATGATAAATTAATTATAATAGAGAGCGATGACTGGGGAATGGAGAGAGCTTTAACGCAGGAATCTATTAAATGGATGGAAAAAAAATACGGCAAGGACAAACTTAGCAGATGGAGTTATGATTCTCTTGAAACACCTGAAGATCTCAAAGAACTATATGATGTTTTAAATAAATACAAATCTAAATTCGAATTTCCACCTGTTATCACAGCAAATTTTATAACACACAACGTAGATTATTCCTCCACAAATGAATTAAAATTTATTCCTCTTTCAGGGGGATTTAATATTGAGAACAAAAGACTGAAAGAATTATATACTGAAGGGATAAAAAATGAAATTATTTTTCCACAGCTTCACGGATACAGTCATTTTAATCTAAATGCGTTGAAGGACTATTTTAATACAGACGAAGGCAGAGAATCATTTAAGAATAATTTTCTTTCTGCAAAATCAACAATCAGGGGAAACCTGAGTTTTCTGCACGGAGAGCTCAGCTTAAAGAATCCGGATTCAGGGAAGCTCAGGGAAGCTGCAGAAGAATTCAAAAAGTATTTCGGATTTTATTCGAAATCTATAATCCCGCCTACATTTATTTTTGATAAGGAATTAACCAGCATTTTAAAAGAAAGCCGGATCTCACTTGTTCAATCATCAAACAGGCTTGAGTCATCTGAGAAGAAAAGACTGATTATCCCATATTTCAGGAAAAGCAAAGGATTATACTGGTCTGTAAGAAATGCAAGATTAGACCCGGATGAAAATTATAGATTCTATCACGATCAATGCTTTGCATCAATTGAAAAAGCTTTTGAAAGCAGAGTACCGGCAGTAATAGATTTTCACAGAGTTAACTTTGCAGGGACATTCGCTCCGGAATACAGATCCAGAACTATCAGGGAATTAGATATGCTGTTTAATAAAATATATCAGAAATGGCCCGGCTCAAAATTCATACATTCACAAAAACTAAATGACATTTTATGGCAACAAGAAACCAGATAAATTTTATAGAAATGAATAAGGAGTTCATTTCAGAACCCATTCTTCTAGTAGGATCAAAGCAATACGAATATGACAGGGAAAATCTCAACACCAGTCTCATCAAAATGGGGTTTAAAAATATTACGGGTATTGATCTGTTTGAAGGTGAGGGGGTTGATTTTGCAGTGGACATAACTGACAGCGGTTCAGATTTTGTTAATAATCACAAAGAATTTTATTCAACGGTCATTTGTATGGAAGTACTCACAAATGTAAAAAATCCTTTCAAAGCCTCAGAAAACATAATTTCACTCCTGAAAAAAGGCGGGATATCTATAATGTCAGAATGCTATGTCAGAAAAATTTCAAAGATGCCGGTTGATCTCTGGAGATTTACATATGACGGAACTAAAGAACTCTTTTCCGGACTTGATTTCATGGATGCCAGAGCGATGATATCTCTTACCAGAGATAAAGAGGAAAGACTGCTTCCACTGAAGTATCCGCTTCCGCAGCTTCTATCAGAAAAGCACGAAGATGAAAGCTCTTTAGGATATATGATAAGAAGAATTCACAGAAAGTATTTCGGGAAGGGAATATTTAAGATCTCAAGGCTAATGCCCGAAACTACTATTTATTCAATTGCTAAAAAGTAACCCTATTATGTCGAAAGAAAACAGTATTTATGAAAAATTGAAAGACAATATTGCTTTCAGGATTTCCCGGAAAAATTTAAAAAAATTTTTACCGCCCGGCAATATAGATGCTGTATTAAATTCAATCGAGAATTACAGCGGAAGAGGATTTTATGACAAGATACGTTTAGCTCAGGAACGCAATGAACTTAAAAGCTTAAGCGAAAGAGTTATGTTGCATAATCCGAGAGTTATAGTAGAGATAGGAACATGGAACGGCGGAACGTTTTTTGTATGGAGCAGAATTTTTCCTAATGCGAGTAAAATCATCAGTATAGATCTTCCGGACGGACAATACGGAGGCGGATATGATATAAAACGAATTAAATTTTTCAGGGAATTCATAAGTGACAGGACAAATACAGCTATGCATTTTATCAGAGGAGATTCAAAATCTCCGGAATCGGTGTCCGGCTTAAAAAAAATCCTTGGAGATGATAAGATTGATTTTCTCTATCTCGATGGTGACCATACTTATGAGGGAATAAAAAGGGATTTTGAAATTTACAAAGATTTAATGTCGGATGACGGGCTTATTGGATTTCATGATATAAATACTTATAAGGACGGTCATGAAGTGCATAGATACTGGAATGAAATAAAAGAAGGCTATAAATATGAAGAGTTTATCAAACCCGGAAGCAAAACAATGGGTAACGGGTTATTATATATGAATAAATAGTTATATGCCGAAGATTTCAATTATAACAACGCTTTTTAACGGATCGAAACTTTTCCTGGAGACAGCTGAAAGCGTACTGAGACAGGACTGCAAAGACTGGGAATGGATCTTATTTGATGACGGCAGCACTGACGGAACACAGGACATCGCGAAGAAACTTGCCGGAGAACATAGGGGAAATATCTTTTATTACGAACATGATGGCAACAGGAATTTCGGAACAGCTTTTACAAGAAACAGAGCCATTGAAAAATCATGCGGAGAAATAATCTCGTTCATTGATCAGGATGATATTTGGTACAGTACAAGATTGTCTCATCATTTCAATCTTTTTGACGAACTAAAAGATTGTGCGATGATATGGAGTCCGGCTTTATACTGGTATAAAGAGCGGTCATTCAAACAGCCGGTCGGAGAAAAGGGAAAAGGGCTTGAAAGTGGAATTTACGAACCACGGCAACTTATAGAAAACTTTCTCAGAGATCTCAGATGCACTCCGCTTCCGAGCGCAAGCATGGTCAGAAGAAAGCAATTCGATGAAGTAAAGGGATTTGAAGAATCTGTAAAAGGTTCTGAAGATATAGTGTTATGGATAAAACTTGCCAGCAAATACAGGATATTTTACGATGATGAAATTATTGTCAAATACAGAAAGCACTTTGATTCTACTTTGAGACAGGCGGCACAGAGCGGAAAGATGAATGAATGGAATCTGGTGTTTTACAGATGGGTGATAGAATTTCTGAAAAAAAATAATTTTGATAGAAGTCTGACTGAAGAATATGAATTCTCTTACTATACCTGTCTCAAAAGGATCGCCGGCAAAAAAAAATATTTTGAGAGCAGAAAAGAATTGATAGACGGTTTAAATAAATATCCTGAACTGAAAAACAGATTCAGAAAGGATTTTCTTCTGGACATTATGATGCCTTTTGATATGGCAACCAGGGTATCAGCAAAATTGAGATTTGACTGGCTGAAAAAAAGCTGAACAACATTTTGAAAACATCTATAATTCCTGAAAAGCAGATATTCGTAAAGAGAAAAGGTGATCCCGGTCTAAACTTAAAAGCAATATGCATATTTGCCGCAACCGGTTTCTTTTTGGAAAAGGATACATACTTTAATAATCTTGAAGCGCTGCAGCCCGCCACTGAATATCAGTTTGATGAAAATGAGCAAATCAAGATTTCAGCAGAATACTGGAAATGGCACTACTCTCCGGAAGATATTTCCTTAAAGCAGGCTACGGAAGAGTTCGCGCATTTATTTGAAAAGATCTGTAATGAAAAATTAAAAAATAAGAACATCATACTCCCCCTTTCCGGAGGTCTTGACAGCAGGACACAGGCAGCAGTTTTGAATGATGGAGCAAGTATAAGGAGTTATTCATATAAATTTGAGAACAGTTTTGATGAGACAAAGTACGGAAAGGAAATCTCAAATATAAAATCATTTCCTTTTAAAGAGTACATTATTCCAAAAGGATATCTGTGGAAAGTTATAGAAAAGCTTGCTAAGATAAATAAGTGTTATGCCGATTTCACAAATCCGCGTCAGATGGCAGTAATAGAAGATATTTCCTCATTAGGAAATGTTTTTTTTCTTGGACACTGGGGTGATGTTTTATTTGATGGGTCTGGAATTGAAGATAACATATCCTTTGAAAATCAGAAAAATGTTATCATTAAAAAAATACTGAAGAGAAGCGGGACAGAACTTGCAGAGTCATTATGGAAAGTCTGGGGACTGGATGGAAATTTCAAATCATATCTTAATGATAGAATATCGAATCTTCTGGTCAATATAAAAATTGAAAATGCAAATTCAAGAATAAGGGCTTTTAAGTCCTTGTACTGGGCTCCGAGATGGACAAGCGCTAACATGAATATTTTCGGCATCTATCATCCTATGGTTTTACCTTATTATGATGACGAGATGTGCAGGTTTATTTGCAGGATACCTGAGAATTTGCTTTCAGGAAGACAGATACAGATAAATTACATAAAAATAAAAAATCCCGGACTTGCCCGGATACCATGGCAGGATTATGCTCCGTTCAATCTTTATGATTACATGGATTTTCACAGGAAGTCACGTTTACCTGTCAGAGCAATTAAAAAAGGTATCAGAGAAGTAAAGCAAAGAGTATTCGGAAGGAAGCTGGTACTACGCAACTGGGAAATCCAGTTTTTAGGTGAAGATAATGAACGACATCTTAAGGAGCATCTCTTTGAAAAAAAATCTTTTTCTTCATTGATACCTGCTTCAATTGTCAAAGAATATTATTCAAAATTCAAAACTGAAAACCCTGTTTACTATTCTCATTCTGTCAGTATTCTGTTAACTTTATCAATGTTTTCCGGAACACAGCAAAATTAAAAATCAATTTTATATTTGAAAGTAGCAATTTATTCGGGTAATATACCGTCAACAACATTTATTGAAAATCTTATAGACGGATTATCGCAATCCGGAATAGAGATATTGTTATTTGGTAAGCAGACAGCAGATGTCAGCTATAAGGGAAAAGTTAAAATATTTCCATTGCCGGTAAGGGGAGCAAGACTGATCATTCATGTTATAAAGCATTCAATATCTTTGTTCTTCAAGAGTCCTGATCTATTTTTTAAATGTCATAGAATTTTAAAAGGTAAAAAAAAGAAGATTAAAAAGATCATTAAAGAAGCCGGTGTAGTTTTTCCTATGGTAAATAATCAACCGGATATATTTCATATACAATGGGCAAAGACAGTTGAGCAGCATCCTGAACTATTTGATATGCTTGACTGTAAATTCATAGTTAGCTTAAGAGGCGCGCATATAAATTACTCTCCGATATTAGACACAAAATTAGCCGATGCATACAGAAAACATTTTCCGGCAGTAGACGGATTCCATGCTGTTTCCGAAGAGATAGGCAGAGAAGCCATGAAATACGGAGCTGATAAAAACAAGATCAGGGTCATTCATTCAAGTATCAAAGACGAACTGCTGAATATGAACTCCGAATTATATAAAAAAGGAAATAAGCTGAAAATTATATCGGTCGGAAGATTTCATTGGAAGAAAGGATATCATTACGCTCTTGACTCAATGAGAATTCTAGATGAGAGAAATGTGGATTTTATATATACAATTATTGCGCAGGGAAAAATCCCGGAAGAAATAACATTTCTTATTAATGAATATAAACTTAATGAGAAAGTAAAGATAATCCAGGGAATGAATCACAACGAACTGATCACAAAACTTCAGAACTCGCATATGCTGATCCTACCAAGTGTAGAAGAAGGAATTGCCAATGTAGTGCTGGAAGCAATGGCTATAGGAGTTCCCGTATTGACAACTGACTGCGGAGGAATGGCTGAAGTAGTTGAAGACAAGATCAACGGATATATAGTTACCGTTAGAAATCCTGATTTGCTGGCTGAGCGGATAATGTCATTCATAAATACTGACATGGACTTTAAAAATAATTTAACAAAAAGGGCAAAGGATGTAATTGCCAAAGAATTCGGCAGGGATAAACAGATTCGTGAATTTTCAGATTTTTATCAATCAATTCTCGGTAAATAAAAATGAGAATTGGACTTGTATTACCTGAAGCACCGCAATATTCAGAAACATTTTTTAATCATAAGATAAAAGGTCTGAAGGAATCAGGGTTTGAGGTAATTGTATTCAGTAACAAGAAGGAAAAGAAAAAATACGGTTACGAAATCAGAAGCGCTTATCCGGTATATGAAAATGATAATTTAAAACAGATCGTTATGTTCATCTGGGTTTTAAGTAAAACTTACATTAAAGCCCGTAGGAGATTTGTTAAATTATATAGACTTGAAAAGGAATCCGGCAGAACATTAACTGAGTCTCTCAAATCAGTTTACATTAACTCTCATATTCTTACAAATGTTACTGATCATCTACATTTTGGATTTGCTACCATGGCATTAAAGAGGGAGAATACAGCAGAAGCAGCAGGTTCAAAAATGAGTGTCAGTTTCAGAGGCTTTGATTTGAATGTATATCCTTTAAAAAATCCCGGCTGCTACGATCTATTATGGAAGAAAGTAGAAAAGGTTCATACTATTTCAGATTATCTTTATGCCAAAGCTCTCAAATCCGGTTTATCACCCGATATATTTTTCAGAAAGATCACTCCGGCAATTGACATTTCATCATTCAGAATAAAGGAACAGCAGGGAATGATCGGGAAAAAGATAAAATTTCTTACCATTGGAAGGCTCAACTGGATCAAGGATTATGAAACAGCAATATCTGCCATGAAGATTTTAAAGAACAAAGGATTTGATTTCATATACAATATTGTCGGTAATGGTACAGAGCTCGAACGTCTTTCTTTTGCTGTTTATCAATGCGGACTGCAGGATAATGTATTTTTTACAGGAAGGAAGGAGCACAAAGAAATAAATCAAATGATGAGAGAATCTGACATTTATATTCAGACAAGTTTACAGGAAGGATTTTGTGTGTCAGTGCTTGAAGCGCAGGCATCGGGGTTGTTATGTATTGTTAGTGATGCAGACGGTTTAAAGGAAAATGTAAAGGACGGAGTTACTGGTTGGACCGTGAAGAGAAGGGAGCCCGGAGAGTTTGCATCAAAAATAGAATATGTTATAAATCTACCAGAAGAAAAGCGAAATGAGATTTCAATTAATGCCAGAAAAAGAGTACAGGATAATTTTACAATAGAAAAACAAAATTTATTATTTAAGGAATTTTTTAATTCATGAACCAAGCTAACAGATCAATATCCGTAGTAAGTCCTGTTTACAGATCAGAAAAAATTGTCGATGAGCTAGTAAGAAGATTATCCTCATCTCTTTCAAAGATAACGGATAATTACGAGATTGTACTGGTAGAGGATGGAGGCGGGGATAATTCATGGAAGGAAATAGAAAAGAACTGCAGCTCGGATAAAAAAGTAAAAGGAATCAGACTCAGCAGAAACTTTGGTCAGCATTATGCTATCACAGCCGGACTGAATGAAGCATCAGGGGATATTATAGTGATCATGGATTGTGATCTGCAGGATGACCCGGAGCATATAGAGAAATTATTTAAAGAATTCAATAATGGATATGACGTTGTTTTTACAAAGAGGATTGGAAGGAAGCATTCTTTCTTTAAAATGATGACGGCAAAGATTTATAATTCCTTATTTAAAATATTTTCGGACAAGAATTATGATCTGGATGTTGGATCCATGACAATGATAAGCAAGAGAGTAAAGGATGAATTTATCAGGCTCAAAGATCAGGACAGATTGTACATACAGTTGCTTAAGTGGGTTGGATTCAGATCAACATATGTATCTGTAGAACACAGAGAAAGATACGAAGGTACTTCCACATATTCCCTTTCAAAACTTTTCGTGACTGCGATTCAGGGATGGACTTCATATTCTGACAAGTTGTTAAGACTGTCAATTTATTCCGGGCTTATAATTTCATTTCTTTCTTTACTTGCAGGAATGAGCATTGTATTAAGTTATTTTCTTTTAAAGTATCAGCCGGGGTGGCCAAGTCTGATAGTAGCTATTTTATTCTCAACCGGTTTGATCCTGATGAGCATCGGAATAACCGGAATATATATCGGCAAAATTTTCGAACAGACAAAAGAAAGACCGCTTTATATCATAGATGAAAAATTAAATTTATAAATTGAAAAAGATAATAATTACTCAATCTAATTATATTCCCTGGAAAGGATATTTCGATTCGATAAATACAGCAGATGAATTTATCCTGTACGACGACATGCAGTTTACAAGAAGGGACTGGCGAAACAGGAATCAGATAAAGACAAGAGACGGCATCAAATGGCTGACAATTCCTGTAGAAGTGAAAGGTAAATATTATCAGAAGATAAACGAAACAAAGATCAGTGAGCCTGATTGGGCAGAAAAGCACTGGAACACGATACTTCATAATTATTCCAAGGCGAAATATTTTAATGAATATAAAAAACTTTTCGAAGAGCTTTATATGAATAATAAAGAAGAATATCTCAGCAAAGTAAATTACAATTTCCTTAAAGCTGTGTGTGAAATACTCGGAATCAAAACAAAAATGATCTGGTCAGAAGAATTCAATCTCCTTGAAGAAAAGACTGAAAGGCTTGTTGATATCTGCAAGACAAGAGGGGCAACTGATTATTATTCGGGTCCTGCCGCAAAAGCTTATATGAATGAAGAACTATTCGAAAAGGAAAACATTAAAGTTCATTATTTTGACTATTCCGGATATCCTGAATATTATCAGCTGCACGGTGATTTTACTCATGCAGTTAGCATTATTGATCTAATATTTAATGAAGGTCCAAATTCAACTAAATTTATGAAGTCATTTTAAACCATGAATAATAAAAATAAAAAACTTATAATAATCGGAAATACTTCAAATGCCAGGCTGGCAAAGTATTTTTTTGAAACAGATTCAGAATATGAAGTGTCTGCGTTTTCGGTAAATGAAAAGTATATAACTTCTGAGACCTTTGAAGGATTGCCTATATCGCCGCTTGAAGATGCTGATAAAAGTCATCCTGCTTCAGAATATGATGCATTCGTTGCGGTCGGATATAATAATATGAATAAGATCAGGGAGAGTCTTTACAATGAATGCAAATCCAAAGGATACAAAATGGCAAATTATATCAGCTCACATTGTTCATATTTGTCGCAGTTTCCGCCAGGTGATAATTGTTTTATTCTTGAAGATAATACAATTCAGCCTTATGTAAGGATCGGAAACAATGTAGTTCTCTGGAGCGGTAATCATATTGGACATGACGTAACGATAGAGGACCATAATTTTATTTCTTCCCATGTTGTTGTATCCGGATTCGTTACAATAAAAAGAAACTGCTTTATCGGAGTAAATGCAACATTACGCGATGCAATTACAATTGCTCCTGAAACTTTGATAGCCGCTGGCGCAATAATAATGAAAGATACAGTGGAAAAAGGTGTTTACCTTCCTGCCCGATCGACACTGTTTGATAAAAAAAGTGACGAAATAAAAATATCATAGAAGTATAATGCAGAACTGGAAAAAACTGGGTTTGATATATTCTCCTGATGGAAAACCGGAATGGATGCAGACACATGCAATGATGCCTGTCATAGACATTCTTGAAAATGATAAAGCAAGAATATATTTTTCCGCAAGAGATTTCAGGGGGCGATCACAGGGAGCATTCATAGAAGTAGATCTTAATGATCCGTTCAGGATTCTGAATGTCAGTCATGAACCTGTTTTAAAGCTCGGTCAGCTTGGAGCTTTTGATGATTCCGGAATAATGCCGACATGTATCGTTACTAATGGCGGGAAAAAATATTTGTACTATAACGGTTGGACACTCGGAAAGAATGTTCCTTTCTTTTCTTTCAATGGCGTTGCTGTCAGTGATGGCGATGGAAAAACGTTTCTAAAAAAATCAAGAGGTCCTGCTGTTCTTTATTCAAATGAAACGGATCCATATTCTACTTTTGCACCCTATGTACTGATAGATCATGATAAATGGAAAATCTGGTATGTATCTCTTATTAAATGGACAGAAGAAGAAGGTAAGCTAAAGCATTTTTACAACATCAGATATGCAGAATCAGATGACGGAATTAATTTTAAAAGAGAAGGTGTAGTATGTATAGATTTTAAAAATGAATTTGAATATGCGATTGCCCGCCCTTTTGTAATAAAAGAAAACGATATTTATAAGATGTGGTATTCATACAGAGAAGGGAAGAATATCAGCACTTACAGAATCGGATATGCAGAATCTAATGATGGAATAAACTGGAAAAGACTAGATGAAAAAATTAATCTGGATGTTTCAGAATCCGGATGGGATTCTGAAATGATAGAATATTCGTATCTGTATGATTTCAAAGGAAAAAGATATATGTTGTATAACGGAAACAGTTACGGTAAAACAGGTATGGGACTGGCTGTGCTTAATTAAGAAATGAGAATT
>CAZLOL010000002.1:0-17361 GCA_964561045.1 uncultured Ignavibacteriaceae bacterium
TCTCACTTGTATAGAAATATTTCAGTTCCCAAGTTACAAATTTCAAATAACAAATTGAACATTCTACTGTTTCCTATATTGATCCGTATAATGAGTACTTCAATGCCGCCGGTAAGAATCCCGATTAAACATAAAGGCGAAAGCTGGACAGACTTTCTTGTCTGTCTTATTTAATTTAAAATTCCCTTATATTGACTGACAGAAGAATGATCTTCCTTTTTTTAAATTTTTCTGATTTTATAATTTATCAAATTTCTGATTCAACAAATGATGATTAAATACTTTCTTAAATTAATTTCAATAAGTCTGATATCTTGCTTTGCGGCAGGTGCTTTATTTACAAATCCTGAAGCAAATCAAATGCCGTTTCCGCTTTTAAAAAATAGCAGTCATCAAGCAGAAAGAGCCGATGAAGACTCTTCAGGATTCAGCACTGACGGACCGGTTGTTGTTTATGAAGACGGAAAGATAATCAGTTATTCTGTCAGACCTCATGAAAATTCTTTTAAAATTAATGTAAAGCAGATAAATTTATCCGACAGTCTGACCTGTTACATAGATGAGACTGATGAGCAGTTTAGTTTTACTCTTAAAGAATCAATTAATACCGAGACAGATGTTTATGATACTCCGGAAAAGATGCTTATAATTTCAGATATTGAAGGCAACTTCAAAGGTTTCAAAATGATATTAAAAGGAGCAGGTGTTATTAACAATAATATGGAATGGACATTCGGGAATAGTCATCTTGTTCTGGCCGGAGATTTTTTTGACAGAGGGATAAATGTTACCGAATGCCTCTGGCTGATCTATAAACTTGAAACTGAGGCGGAGAGGCAGGGCGGTAAAGTCCATTTTATAATCGGGAATCATGAAATGATGAACCTTAAGGAAAAGTACAGGTATGTCAGAAACAAATATCTTGACAATGCAGATTCTTTGGATCTGAATTATAATAAATGGTATGCAGAGAATTCAGAACTCGGGAAATGGCTGAGAAGTAAGAACGGCGTAGAAAAGATCGGTGATTATATATTTCTGCATGCCGGGATCAGCAAGGACTTTCCGATAGACATTTATACTCTGAGTGAAATTAATAACAACATCAGGGCGTCAATAGATAAATCATTCGCTGAGGGTGAAGCATCAAAGGACATATTCATCGGAAACGAAAGTCCGCTGTGGTACAGAGGCATTGTCAAAGGAACGGAAACTCAGGGGGATATTGATAAAACACTCGCAGCATTAAATTCTGCAAAAATGATTTTAGGGCATACAATTGTTGACAGCATAATGTATCTTTATAACAATAAAGTAATTGCCATAGATCTTGAACATCAGGAGAATACAGCCAAAGGAGTTATGTTTGCTTTATGGTTTGAGAATGGGAATTTCTACACTGTTGATAACAACGGTTTAAAAAAAGAATTGAAATAAAATACGGATCTTCAATGGAAATTATTTCAGCAGATAAAATTTATCCGAGAAATTCCAATCACTATAGTCACCCTGATCAATTTTCAGAATTCATCTATAACTTTAAGAAACTCCGCCGATTCATTCACGGATCTGCCTCCTGCATTACTTTTGAAAGTTCTTACCCGGCCCTTGCTAATATTCACGTTTCAGATTTTCATTTACTCAATACAGATAAAACAAGTTTCGCTGCATCTTCATATGATAACTTTTTACCTTCTTCATAATTCAATATAAATTCATCCTCAGATAATAATTCTCTTACTTCCTTTGTAAGCTGATCATGCAGCTCAAATCCTTTACTTCTTACCGTAAGTCCTATTGACGCAAATCCTGATTCAACAGCACCCAGAATTCTTGCAATATCAATCTGCCTGTCATTGTTTTTTAATAATAAACAAAGTGACATCAGTGAAAACATGATCCCGTATTTGTCTTCAAGTTCAAGTCTGAGTTTAAGACTTTCGATCAGAAAGTTCTGAGCATGATCATATTCAGCCTGATAAAAAGCCATATTTCCCAGATTGTTCAAAGTATAAGCAATTCCATTTTTATCATCCAGCATTCTCCTTATTATAAGACTTTCTTCATAATAAATTCTTGCTTTTTCCGTTTCTCCACTTTTAATGGCAATACTTCCGAGATTATTGAGTGCAAATGCAATTCCGCTTTTATCTCCAAAAGAACGTGAAATTGCCAGACATTCTTCAAGATAATCATTTGCCTGTTCGAAATTTCCAATATCTGTCATAAGATTACCAAGGGAATCAAGAGAGTAAGAAACGTTGTGCAAATCTCCTGACTTACGGTGATATTCCAGACTTTCCTTTAATAGTATTTCTGCCTTTTCAAAATTTTCACGGATCAGTTCTATATTCCCAAGATTATTCAAAGCAAAAGCAATTCCGCTTAAATGGCCGGTTTCTCGGCTTATGCCAAGGGTTTCTGTAAACAATATTTTTGCCTGCTCATAATTTCCAATCACTGCTTCCAAATTAGCCAGACCATGCAGACAAATGGAAATATTTTTTTTATTATTTAATTCTCTGAACAGCCCGAGACTAAGATCAAAATATCTCTTTGCCTTTTTATAGTTACCAAGAGCTTTGTTCATCTGACCTGCATTCTGATACAATAATGCCTTTGAATTATTACTTATTCCATCAGCATTTTCAATTAAACTTTCCAGTATCCTGTTAGCGGCTGAATAATGCCCTCTCAGATTCCAGAAATTATACAACCCTATTGCAAGCAGTGCTGCCTTCTCCATCTCTCTTTTCTTCACAGACCATTCTATTGCGGAAATCAGATTGTTATGTTCTGTCTCAAGAATATTAAGCCTGTCCTGCAGATCTGGTCCTGACAAACTAATATCATAATTTGACAGAGTCTTAAAATAATCAAAATGT
The DNA here is from genome assembly GCA_964561045.1 of uncultured Ignavibacteriaceae bacterium. GTDB lineage: Bacteria > Bacteroidota > Ignavibacteria > Tepidaquicellales > Tepidaquicellaceae > JAGPCH01. The sequence continues at coordinate 2,886 of CAZLOL010000002.1, forward strand.
TTTGAATAAATTGCATCTTCTGCTCCTGCTTCAGTTAATTTTGAAATGCCGTATTGTTTGATTGTTTCAAGTATCCTGTATCTTTCATTTTCATTGTCATAAAAGATTATTGACTTTTCTGTCAGCTGACTTAAAAGATCAAGTATTTCTCCGGCTGTTATCTGTTCATCCGAGCATATTTCTTCGGCAGTTTCCATTGTCCAGCCTCCGTTAAATACAGATAATCTGCTCCAAAGAATTCTCTCTTTTTCTGACAACAGATCATAGCTCCAGTCTATCAGAGCTTTTAAAGTCTGCTGACGGGGCATAGCTGTTCTTTTTCCTCCGCTGAGCAGATTAAATCTGTCATCCAGTCTTGCATATATTTTATCTACCGACAGAACTTTTGTTCGTGCTGCGGCAAGCTCTATGGCAAGCGGGATTCCGTCCAGTCGGCTGCAGATCTCAGCAAGCGCAGGAGCATTGTCATTTGTTACACGAAAATTATTATTGACCGAAAGCGCTCTTTCTATGAATAACCTGACCGATTCATACTGAGATAATTTTTCCGGTGTGTTATCCGCAGAAATATCCGGACATGAAAGCGACGGAAGACTGAATGTCTGTTCTCCTGAACAATTCAGCGCTTCCCTGCTGGTTGTTATTACTTTCAGCTTCGGACAACTTACCAATAATAGTTCAACTAAAACTGCGCTATCACTTATGAGGTGTTCACAGTTATCTAATATCAGAAGCAACTCTTTATCCCGGAGATAATTTAATAAAGTTTCTTCTGCAGATCTCCCCTGTTCTTCTTTTACACCTAAAGAATTCAGAATAGCCAGATGTATGAATGCAGGATCTGTAACCTGAGCAAGTTCGGTTACCCACACCCCGTTTGAAAATTCATCTATCATTTCAGCTCCTGTATGCATAGCCAGTCGGGTTTTCCCCCCGCCTCCGAAACCGAGAATAGTCAGTAATCTTGTCTTACTTAGCAATTTCCTGACTTCTTTCATCTCTGCTTCTCTTCCGATAAAACTTGTAAGCTGCACCGGAAGATTATTCGGTCTGGCATCAAGTGTCTTCAATGGCTGGAAATCTTCTCGCAGTCCGTGTGAGATAATCTGATAAAGCCTTATCGGCTGTATGACATCCTTCATTCTTCTTTCGCCAAGATCACGGAATGAGATGCTCTTATCTTTTACTGAATCAAATTTGTCTTTGCATAATTCATAAGTACTGCCGGAAATAATTATCTGTTCACCGTTCCCGCAGGACATAACCCTTGCACTTCGGGCAAGTGTAATATATCCCATGTATCCGTTGCCGTTCCATTCTGCAGCTCCGGTATGAATTCCGATTCTTACTTTGATAACAGCTTCCTTCCATTTTTCACTTGCCAGATTTATCTGCGCATCTACCGCTGCCTTTACTGCATCCTCAGCTTTTTCAAACGCACTGCAGAATGCGTCACCTATGATTTCAAATACAAATCCGTTATTGGATTCGATAGCCTTTCTCATTATTGAATGATGTATGGCAAGCGCTGACTGAAGCGTTTCAGGATAATCCTGTGCAAGCTTAGTACTGCCTTCTATATCTGTAAAGAGAAATGTAATATTACCGCTCGGATGATTATTCATATTTAACTTTTTTCAATTGAACATTTACTATTGAATGAAGTGCTGCCTTCAATGCTTGTGAATGGATCTTCTACTATATCTGCCGGCATAATCATTTAAGTTAATTCTTATTACTTTTTAATTTTAACTTTTAACTTTTATCTATAATCTGTATCGCTTCATCTATGCTTAACTTTTTTCCATCTTCATAATACTTCTTAAATTCATCTTCGCTTAATTTTTCTTTAAGATAAATAATAACCTGGTTCTTTATATCTTTTAAATTTTGTTCTAAAGCTCTTCCAATAGATGTTAAACAGGAATCTGCAGTCCCGATCAATATTGAAGCAAGCGATAACCGCTCCAGCTGAAGCTGTATCGCAGAGTAAATAATTAACGAAACAGAAACGCCCCATTTATCTCCAAGTTCATTATTTAAATTGATGCTCATTTCCATATATTCCAGAGCATTTTCATATTCTTTCTTTAAAAATAAAACATAGCCCATATTGTAAAGTGAGTAAGCAATTCCGCTTCTTTCACCTATACTCCTTGCCAGTTCAAGGCTTTCTTCAAAATATTTTTGAGATTCAGCATAATTACTCTGTTCCAATGAAATCACTCCTAAATTATTCAGTGAGTGGGAAATGCCACGCTTTTCACCAAGTCCGGTATTTAATAAAAGACTTTCCTTGAAACATTCCCGGGCTTTCTCAATATCCGATTTATAATAAGCTATATTTCCCAGATTATTCAGAGACATGGCAATGCCGTGCTTATTTCCTGATTCCTTTCTTAAAGCATAGCTTTCCTCATAATAATTAAGAGCCTGTTCATAATTTCCGCTGTAATATTCTGCACTTCCGAGACTATTTAGGGTGTCGGCAATTCCGGATTTGTCCTGTGATTTTCTCCTTAACATAAGACTTTCCTTGTAATACAATTTAGACTTTTCATAATCACCGTTCAGCATTGTGAGAATGCCTCTGCAGTAATACGCTTTACCTAATGCAGATTCGCTCACTCCGTCTGTATTTTTCAGAATATTTTCGAGATGCCGGATTCCCGTAGAGTAGTGACCACGGATCTTCCAGAAACTCCAGAGAGCTCCGGCAAGCCGGACACTTTTTTCACGATCGCCTCCCGTAACCGACCATTCAATGGCAGACTGAAAATTACCATGATCAGATTCCAGCTTTTCCATCCAGATATGAATATCTTTCCTTATCAATTCTGGTTCTGAAGATTCCGACAGTTCCAAATAATAATTCAGGTGCTTTGATAAAATATCCTGAGTTTCGTTTGACTCATCCAGTTTCTCTTTGCCGTATTGCTTTATTGATTCAAGGAATACATATCGCTCCCTTACGGCATCATAATTAACAATTGACTTTTCCGTCAGCTTCAAGATCAGATCAAGAATTTCGTTCTTTTGTATTATATCTCCCGAACAAACATTCTCAGATGCTTCAAGTGTCCATCCCCCGTTAAATACTGAAAGTCTATTCCATAATATTTTCTCCTTTTCAGAAAGCAAATCATAGCTCCAGTCTATCATTGCCTTCAATGTCTGATGTCTCGGTAATGCTGTTCTTTTTCCGCCTGTCAGCAGATTAAAACGGTCATCTAATCTTTCATTGATTTTTTCTGCAGACAGTACCTTTGTATAAGCAGCGGCAAGCTCTATGGCAAGAGGAATCCCGTCAAGCCGGTTGCATAATTTTATTATCGCCGGAATGTTAGAAGTGTTTATTTTGAATTCTGAATTTACCGACAATGCTCTTTCGGAGAATAAACGAACAGATTCATTTTGCATTAATTCATCGGGTGTGTAATTTATCGAATTGTCCGGAAGCTCCAGTGCAGGAATTCTGTATAAATGCTCACCTGAACTGTTCAGAGCTTCACGGCTTGTGGCAATTATTTTCAGGTTCTCACATTTGTATAAAAGCTTTTCCGATATTCCTGAACAGTCATTTATCATATGCTCGCAGTTATCCAGAATTAAAAGCAATTCCTTGTTTTTCAGATATGCGATCACGGTTTCTTCAGGGGATTTTCCCGCGTTTTCTTTTATTCCAAGTGAATTAATAATAGTCTGCATAATAAATGAAGGATCGGATACCGGAGCCAGCTCTGCAATAAATACTCCGTGCGCAAATTCATCAGTCAGATCTGCTCCTGTCTGTAAAGCCAGGCGTGTCTTGCCTGATCCTCCTGACCCGGTAATAGTTACAATTCTGCTTTCCTTCAAAAATTTCTTTACATGACTGATTGATTCCTCTCTGCCAATAAAATTAGAAAGCAGAAACGGTAAGTTATTCGGACGTGCATCCAGAGTTTTTAACGGAGGGAAATCCGATCTTAACCCCTCAGCATTGATCTGATAAAGTCTTAACGGCTGATTCAGATCTTTCAATCTTCGTTCACCCAGGTCACCGAATGTTATGTTCAGCTTATTTGCTTCATGGATCCATGCTCCGCATGATTCATATGCACTGTCTGAAATTATGATCTGCTCTCCGTGTCCGCATGACATAATCCTGGCACTGCGTGCAAGCGTCATGTAGCCGATATATTTTTTTCCGTTCCATTCTGCATAGCCCGAATGAATGCCTGCTCTTACTTTGATTGCTGCATCTTTCCAGTTTTCATTCGAAAGATTAATCTGTATTTCTACAGCAGCCCTGACAGCATCCATAGCATTTTCAAAAGTACAGCAAAATCCATCGCCAACGATTTCAAATATAAATCCGTTGTTTGATTCAATTGCATCGTTCAATATTAAATGATGTCTTTCTATTGCTGCCTGAAGCGTATCAGGATGTTCCTGAGCCAGTTTTGTGCTTCCTTCAATATCAGTAAATAAGAAGGTTATATTTCCTGAAGGCTTTTTCATTGTTGTATATTTACAAAATTCGAAATACAAATTACTAATAATATTTTGAATAAAGTATATTGAAAATCAAATTCTGCTTAACTTAATGAAATGATGTCAGCATTGATTTTAAAACAAAAATAAATTTACAATTTTTCTGCATTAAGAACTTAAAGCCGGATAATTATTTAATACATTTCAGACAGGTTGTTTTCAATATTTTGTTTCATCATGAAATTTTTTGATTTAAATGGGGGTTAACTTCTTGAAATGTATTTAACTTATTTTTATTTTATTTAATCAGTAAATATACTTCTGATTCATATCCGGATTTAATCACAGAATTTAAAAAACTTACCTTACACTTATGAAGACTATAATTTCATTTAAATCCCCAAATATCTTTTTATCACTTTTTTTACTGGCTTTAGGTTTTTATTCATTTCAAAACACTTCATTCGCATTTCCTCCAACTGTTGATAATCATATTAAAGTCGATCAGTTCGGTTACAGGACGACAGATAAAAAAATCGCCGTGATAAGCAATCCCGTTTCAGGATACAACAGCTCAAGTCCTTTCACTCCCGGCTCGAATTATCAGGTCAGACGCTGGAGTGATGATGCTGTAGTGTTTTCAGGAGTTCCTGTAATATGGAACAGCGGAGCTGCTCAATCTCAAAGCGGAGATAAGGCATGGTGGTTTGACTTTTCTTCCGTATCAACACCGGGTTCATATTATGTTTTTGATGTTTCAATGAATGTTGGTTCTTATAAATTCGAAATAAGCGATCAGGTTTATTCAGATGTATTGAAGCAAGCTGCAAGAGTTTTTTACTATCAGAGATGCGGCACGCCTAAAGCAGCTCCTTATGCGCAGACAGGCTGGACAGATGCTGCTTGTCACATCGGTGACTTACAGGATACTGATTGCAGACTTTACAACAATACTGCTCCGTCAACTTCAAGGAATCTGTCAGGAGGATGGCACGATGCCGGTGACTATAACAAATATGTGAACTTTGCTTTTGAACCTGTAATAGATATGCTGCTTGCCTACAAAGAAAATACTATCGTTTGGAATGCTGATTTTAATATTCCTGAGTCAGGTGACGGGATTCCGGATATTCTTAATGAAGTTAAATATGAACTCGACTGGCTTTTAAAAATGCAGAACTCTAACGGTTCAGTATTGAGTATTGTAGGCGTTACAAATTTTGCCGAAGCAAGTCCTCCTTCTGCTGATATTAATCCAAGGCGTTACGGACCGGCTTCAACTTCAGCTACATTCACTGCATCTGCTTTGTTTGCGCTCGGTGCAATTCAGTTTAACAGCATCGGACAAACTGCTTATGCTAACACATTACTTACTGCCTCCGTGAATGCATGGAACTGGGCAACAGCAAATCCTGATGTTACATTTTACAATTCGGGAAATATAGGCGCAGGTGAACAGGAAGTAGGATCGTATGAAAAATTTTTCAGACAAATGGCTGCCTCGGTCTTTCTTTATGCTCTTACAGGAAATTCATCATATAAAACTTTCTTCGAAAATAATTATACTCAGATGCATCTGATTCAGTGGACATTTGTTTATCCTTTTGAAAATTCAGCTCAGAACATTATGCTTTATTATTCTAATCTCGGCGGTGTAGCTTCTACTGTTGCTAATGCTATTAAATCTGCATATAAAAATTCCATTAACAGCAATACATTTGACAATCTTCCTGCTTATATGAATAAGACTGACGCATACCGTTCACATCTTCCCGATCAGAACTTTACTTGGGGCAGCAATACTACGAAAGCAAGAGCCGGAATTATGTTCACGAACATGATTGCATATAATCTTGATTCGTCAAATAATGTAAATTACCGTCAGGCAGCTTTGGGTTACTTAAATTATTTTAATGGAATAAATCCCACAGCATTTTGTTATCTTACAAATATGGGAAGTTACGGGGCTGAAAATTCAGTTAACGAAATTTATCATGCCTGGTTTAAGGACGGAAGCGCTTTATGGGACAGAGTCGGAACATCAACGTACGGACCGGCTCCGGGATATGTACCCGGCGGTCCGAATCCTTCTTACAGTCTCGACGGCTGCTGTCCGTCAGGATGTTCTTCATATAATTCTTTGTGCAACACATCTCTTGTTACTCCCCCGCTCAGCCAGCCGATACAGAAATCATATAAGGACTGGAATACAAGCTGGCCGCAGAACTCATGGACAATTACAGAACCGGCAATTTACACACAGGCATCATATATCAGACTGCTCTCTAATTTTGTATCCAACGTATGTAACCTTCAGGCAAAAGCTGTCATACAGGGATTTTACATTTCTTCATCGAATAAAATGAATATGAGAGATACTGCAAGAGTTTATCTCAGAAATATATTTTCTCCATTCAGTGTCATTGATTCATCCAAATCAGTCATAGATTCAGTTACGTTTTCAGGCAGCTTCATATTTTCCAATGTATCTGCAGGTACATACTATATTGTCCTTAGACATCGTAATTCCATTGAGACCTGGAGCAAAACCGGAGGACAGGCATACACTCCCGGAACAGCATTTACTTATAATTTCAATACAGATTCGACACAGGCTTATGGAAATAATGAGATTAAGGTCAGCAGCAGTCCATTGACCTATGCTGTTTATAACGGAGATGAAAATCAAAACGGGATAATTGACCTTAATGATATAATTGCAAATTACAATGATGCGGCTGTCTTTGCTTCGGGTTACATCAGATCAGATGCAACCGGTGACAGGCTCACGGATCTGTCGGATGTCTTGATCGCATATAATAACTCAAGCAACTTTGTCAGTAAGATCGTTCCTTGAATTTGGAATTTGGAATTTCGAATTTGGGATTTGGAATTATATCCTTTAACGAAAAAAGATTAACGCTTAACGAATAACAATTAACGAATAACGATTAACAATTAACGAATAACGATTAACAATTAACGATTATCGTTTGACGTCTCACTTCTCACGTCTTTCATTACCTGTGCAACTGATATATTTTTAATTTTGCTTTCCAGCCAGTAAAGAATATTAAAAGCATCGAAAGCATTTTGTTCAAAGGGATCATTGACAATTTTCTCAAGGTCCCTTTTCATGTCTTCAAACATGCATCCAAGCTCTTTCTTTGAATTGATCCTGAATGATCTGCGGAGATACTGCAATATAATATTCTCATACTTATACACTTTCTCGCGTTTGCTTAAAAAATGGTATGCAGATTTCAATGCATATTCCATTGAGTCATAATATCCGAGTTCATAGTAACTTATTAAATATACTATTCTTGAGTAACACTGATAATCCTGTGAGAAATTGGTTTTGCCAATATTGATTATTTTACCTAACCAGTAAATACTTTTTTCATATTTATCCATGACAAAATTTGAAATACCCAGAAAGTAATATAGTATAATCCTGTAATGCAGGTTCATCTTGCTTTCATAAGAACCAAAATCCTTTTCACATTCCATTATAAGCTTTTCGAGATTTTCAAAATCACAGCTTTCAAGATATCCTGTCAGCTCTACAATATTTACAGAATAGAAAATAAATACTTTGTTTTTATCAGTAAGATAATTTGGATATACTCTTTCAAGACCTTTCATTTTCAAAAGTGTTTCAGAACCTTCATCATTCAGTTTCAGTCTGCGCTGAGCAATGAGAAGATTATTAAGAGCAAAGATATATCCATCTAATTTACCCGAGGTCTTGTGAATATTCTTCTCCCAGATGGAAACATTTGCAGAAATGTATTTATAAGCATATTGATAGTCCCCTTTGCTCATTCCGTTCAGCAGAAGAATATCATTCATCAGAATCTTGCTTTGAAATGTAAGTGCATTTGATTCATCTTTTAACAGATCATTTTCAAGAATTATACTTAGTTCATTCATCTCCCCTTCACTCCGGGAATTACCTGTAGAGCTTTTTCTCATTATATCATTAATTCTGTCATGAAGATTATAAAATTCAATAATGTTCAAAAGTTTTTCCAGTATTTCCTTCTGATTCTTATAAAAATCATTAATTTGCAATGTACTTTCCAGATGTCCAAGTGTTAGTTTTTTCAGAACTCTTTCCAGATAATTTATTTCATAACTGAACAGGAACATTTCTTTTTCTGCAGCTATCTTTGAAGCTCTGGCAAGAACTTTCAGCGCTTGTTCATACAATAATTTTCCTGTAAGTATTTCTACCTGTGAAAGAAGATTCCTGATAAAAATTATTTCCTTATTTTCTTTATGATAATTGATCAGTGAAGACATTATCATGTTATATAAATAATTCTTATGATATGAAAGATTCTTAAGAAATTTTCCGGAATAATTTCCTTTTTTGATCTTTTCTTCATTATATGTCTCTCCTTTGACTGCCTGATTTGAGATCTCATCAAACATTTTAAGATAATTGCTGCCTTCTTCATCTGTAAATGCGGAGGCGAATTTCTTAAAATATGTCTTTTCCTGTTTTGTAAGTGATTTTATAAGCTGAAATATCTCGTCAGAAGTTTTCACGGAAACTAAGGTTGTTTTGTTTTTGATAGCATTAAAATACTAAATTTCTTTTCAAATTAAACTTTTTAATTAAACACTCACAAATTCTTTTCTAAGAATAAAAGAAATTTGATTTTGTATCTCAAACAACGGAGTATATTTTTGTAAAGTTATAATTAATCATCATCCCTGATTTAACGATTTCTGTCATCTGTTCTTTTATTACTCTCCTAAACTTAGCTGTCAGGGATGATGGCGGGTGAAAGCAAGGCTCCTTTTTCAAGGAGCTGAGCTGAACCCAAACATTTAAATAATATTATTTTATAATCATATAAAATCATGTATAAAGGAGTAGTAATGAAAAAAATTTTCAAAACAGCCTTAATTGTTTCGATTTTTATCCTCCTGATCACAATTTCCAAATCTTATTCACAAATGTACTGGAATCAGGCAGCTTCTTTTGCCGGGAATTCAACAAGTTATGTTTCCGTGCCTAACTCTTCTCTGCTTGACATAACCGGAAGCTTCACACTTGAAGCATGGATCAATCCGGCCAATATGACAGGGTCAAAGGGTATTATTTCAAAAGGAGGCACCCTCGGAACAAGTCTTAAATATGCTTTAAGATTGTTTAGCGGAAGGATATTTTTATTGACAAACGGAGCACAGAGATTAGTTACAAAATCCGCCACAAGCATACAGCTGAATGAATGGACCCATGTTGCCGCAACATTCAATGCTTCTTCAAATCAGTTCTCATTATATATTAACGGAGCATTGGATACATCAGCAATTGTAGCCGGAGCTGCTCCTACAACAAATTCAGATTCACTCTTCATTGGGATTTCCGGTGCATCAACTCCTTTCATCGGGAAATTGGATGAGGTAAGAGTCTGGAATGTAAACGTATTCGCGCTTCAGATTCCTATTTTTATGAAATCGAGTATCGGAGGCGGAGGAGATAATTCACTCAACAATCTCATTCTTTCCATTCCGTTTCAGAACAATACTGCCTCGGGCTCCCTGTTTTCCGTTATGGATCATTCAAGCAAAGCGAATGCTGTAAATTCAAGAAATGTTTCTGCATTTGATCTTAAAGACAGGCCATCCGGAAATCATCTGTATTCTGACTGTGTAAATATGACCGGCGGATATCTCTCCGGCGCTGACAATCCCTCCATTAGTCCGACTTCCAAACTTACAGTAGAATGCTGGCTCTTCACGAAATCAGACAACTATGGTATTTTATATAAAGGACCTCTATTAGCCGTGACTCCGGATTACGGGCTTAAAGTAAGTGCGGGTAAGTTAAATGCTTACATAAACAATACGCTTATTGTTTCAAATGATTCAGTTAAAAAAGAACGCTGGACTCACATTGCTTTTACTTATTTCGGAGCAACCGGAAGATATGAATTTTATGTTGACGGAAAGCGAGGAACGACAGGGAATATTACTCCGGCAAATATAACAGACGGATCAGATTCAATTATAATAGGAGCGTTTCCATTTTTAGGCGGACTAACAGGATATTTAGATGAATTCAGGATCACCGGCGACCTGAAGAGTATGAATGAAATAAATGATAAGATGTTTACTTCCATAAATGAATCCAATGACAACGATGCATCACTTAATGCTGTATATAATCTTGATGCTTCTTCACTTTCAAATACTGACGGAGGACCTGTTCTTTACTTAAGAGGAACAGGCAGCTACATTTTCAACAGTGCGCCGTTTGTTTCCGGCACCGTACAATCGCCTGTCAATAATTTTTCTACCGGACAATTTCAAAACGGATATTATCTGAATATGCCTAATAAAAGAATTCCCTCATCAGGTACATCAGGGACGATGAAGGATACTCTGGAAATATTGTCTCCCGATGCAATATCAGATCTGAATATCTATGTGGCTTTGAATCACAAAAGAAGCAGAACTTTAAGATTGACCATTACAAACCCGATCGGCGCTTCAGTTGAATTTTTCAACAGTACTGTTTTAAAAGACAGCAATACAAACATTGTTACAGTATTTGACTCAGACGCAGACAGTTCTCTTATAAACGGAAGATATGTAAGCTTTGGTCCTAAAATAAAACCGCAGTTCGATCTGGACGCAATATTCTCCGGAAGCAGTGCAAAAGGAAAATGGATTCTTACTGTTTCTGATGATGCTGCTCCGGATACGGGATTATTATCCTGCTGGGGACTTCAGATAAATAACAGTAATTCACTTCCTTTCAGTCTTGAATGTTCCTCACTGATTGAAGGATTTTATAACTCAGCATCAAATTTGCTCATTGCAGATACGATCAGGTATTATCTGCGTTCAGGAATTTTTCCATATCCAGTCATTGATTCATCAAAAGCAAAAGTTAATTCTTCTGGCACTTCACTGGCAACATTTACAAAAGCTCAGCCGCTTGAAAATTATTTCCTGGTTCTGAAACACCGTAACTCCATAGAAACCTGGAGCTCTTCAGTAATAAAATTTTCACAGTTCTCAAAGCAAGCGCAGTATAACTTCACCGATCTCGCTACAAGAGCTTTCGGGAATAACATGAAGCAGGTGGATACTTCCCCCGTAAAGTTTGCTGTCTATGGCGGAGACATAGATCATAACGGATTTGTGGATCTTAATGATATTACTCTCGCTTTTAATGACGCTTCATTATTCGCATCAGGATACATTTTCACAGATGTAAACGGAGACAATCTGACTGATCTTTCTGATGTAGTAATTGTATTCAACAACTCAAGTTTATTTGTGACCAGCATTGTACCTTAATAATTTTATTTCAATGAATTGTAAAAATTAAAAAATAATAATATGAAAACAATTTTATTCTGTCTTACTGTTGTAACTTTTATTTTAACAACTGAATGCAATTCACAGACCTATTGGAACAGCGCAGGATCTTATGCCGGTAACAATACAAGCTATGTTTCAGTGCCTAATTCTTCAACTTTAAATATTACCGGCAGCTTTACAATTGAAGCATGGGTAAATCCTGCTTCATTATCGGGAGCATCCAAAGGAATCATAGCTAAAGGAGGAGCTTTAGGCACATCTCTTATCTATGCACTGAGACTAAATACAACTGGCAGAATTTCATTTATTACAAACGGAGGTTCCAGACTTTCCAGTAAAGCTTCCAGCGCATTAACTGTTAATAGCTGGACTCATGTTTCCTCAACTTATAATTCATCAACAGGATTATTCAGCATTTATCTGAACGGTATACTTGATACTTCAGCAACTGTTCCGGGATTTACACCGAATTCCAATACTGATTCGTTGTTCATAGGTATAAGCGGATCATCTACTCCTTTTAACGGACAGATAGATGAAGTAAGATTATGGAACCGGGTATTAAGCGCCGCTGAAGTTAATCAGTATATGAGATCATCACTCGGGACTTCAAGCGGCATCTACAGCGGTCTTGTAATGTCAATTGCATTTCAGGGTGAAAACCCAAATGAAGATAATTACAAGGATATGTCGGGAAATAATAATAACGCCGTAAACCGCAATACACTTCTTTCATCACCTTTCAGCAGCATGGCGAAGGGATATTTCTTCAGACCGCTTCAGACAATTTCCCAGAATGAATGTCTTGAATTCGACGGAACAAATGATTATGCAGCAGGCAAAGACACAGCAGCTCTGAATTCAGATACTGCAATTACACTTGAATGCTGGGTTTATCCGAGAACAAACAGCTCCTGCAGATTTATCACAAAGGGAAATAACTATGCGCTGGTTTATACAGTAGATAACTTTAACGCTATGATAAACAATAATGTTTTTTCTTCAGGTAAATTGCTGCCTTTGAATCAATGGTCCTATCTTGCTTTTACTTACAGATCAACCGGCGAATATAATTTTTACCTGAACGGCAAGAACGTAAAAACCGGCTCCATGGCTCCGGCAAATATTAATATAACTGCAGATTCTATTTTGATAGGGGGAAACTCAACCGCAGGAGGAGATCTTAACGGTTATCTTGATGAATTAAGGATAACCAATAAGGCTAAATCACAGGAGGAAATTTTCAGGATCATGTATGCATCTTTAAATAAGACTGTTGATCCGAATGCCATTCAGAAAAATATAAATTACGGATTTGACGGCAATACTCTTGATAATGTTGGAGACGGCGGACCGCGGCTTTTTCTGAGAAATAATCTGAGATTCACTCATCCTGCTCAGATCGCTGGTCAGCCCGTTTCCCCTCTGAATCAGGATGAACTGGGTATATTCACGAGAGCCTTTTACATTCAGACATCGAATAAATTTATTCCCGCTTCCGGCACAGCAGGAACTATCACGGACAGTCTTAATGTAAATTTAAACAGTACTGTTGATGATATAAAATTATTCATTGGAATCAATCACGCAAAGTCTTCTGATCTTGATATTATTTTAATTGCACCGAATGGCGACTCCGTAACGGTCTTCGGAAATAAATCCACAAACTCTCTTGATAATAATGTAATTACAACTTTTGAGGATGATGCAGACAGTTCTCTGATTAACGGAAGGTATGCATCCTTCTATGCAAACATTAAACCGGAAAACTCCATGATATCAACATTTGGTGGAGATAATACGAAAGGATTCTGGAAATTAAGAATAAGAGATGAAGTAACTTCAAACAGAGGAATTCTGTACGGGTGGGGTATTCAATTAAATAATTTTGATAACAGACCAAAAAATTTGAATCTTTCCGCTTTAATTCAGGGATTCTATGATTCTACAACAAATGTAATAAGACCGGATACACTTACTGCCAGAATTATAGGAACAGGTGTGGATAAGACAGATAAAGCAGTCATAGGTCCTGACGGGAAATGCTACTTCAGCTTTTTTCCTGACGGTTCTTTATCAAATGAAAAATCTTTACTGCTTCAGATTAATCACAGAAATTCAATTGAGACCTGGCATGATCAGAACTTTAAGTTTACTTTTTCAGAATCAAATATAGATTTCATGAATCTTGAGGATGAAGTTCTGGGTGAGAATGTTGTGAAGGTTGATAATTCTCCCTTAAGGTATGCCATTTACGGCGGTGATGTTAATCAGGATGATATTGTGGATCTTTCGGATGTTGTTATCGTCTATAACAGCGCAACACTTTTTACAACCGGCTACAGCCAATCGGATGTTACCGGGGATAACATTGTAGATCTTAGTGATGTAGTTCTGACTTTTAATAATTCAAATGCATTTGTGCATAGTATTATTCCTTAGCAGTTTAAAGATAAAAGTAACAGGAATATTATGTAGCTCTCAATACTTTCCAACAAGTATTTAAATTTATTTATAAACTTTTACTCTAAAGAAAAATCAAAATATTATATAAACAGCTTTGATTTAACAACTGTCCAAACCCCAGTTTGGAAAAGAAAACTCAATTGAATACAAAAGTCTATATATCAGGATTCAATTGTTTTGGACG
>CAZLOL010000002.1:17461-50686 GCA_964561045.1 uncultured Ignavibacteriaceae bacterium
AAGAACATGTTTTTAATCGTATTTTCCATCAGAAGATTTCTTTCTATAATTTCCTTTCTCAGCTGGAAAAGTTCGGAATTGGTTTTTATATCTTTTGTGGAATGTTTTGTTTTAATATAATCTATCAGATCAATATATTTATTGTATATCTCTTCCTTCTTTAAAAGACTTCCGTACTTGCCGAGAAGTCTTTTAAGCTCGGTGTAATATCTCTCGTTTCCTGTCAGTTCGAGCTTATAGGAATTATAATAAATCCTGACCTGAGGTAGACCGGTCAATTCATCCGGAATCTTTTTAATAAGAGTATCAATGAATTTTTCATTTAAGAAAAGCGATCTGTCAAGTGAGAGTATCTTGCATTGATATAAAATATAATTCTGCAGCTCGAGAATCTTTATTACAAAAAATGTAAGGATACTCTTTTCCGATAAAGTAATATCTTCCTTTGAAAATTTATTTATGATGCTGTTAAAGATATCTTTCTGAAGATACAGCATGTAAAGATTATAGAAATAATTAAAGTCTTTTTGTCCGCCGTATTCAAGTATTTTCGCGCTCTGATCAAAATTCTTCTCAAACAATGTCAGTATCTTCCTGTGATTGATCTCTGCCAGCAAGTGTTTTTTCATTGTTAAAGGATCAGATGAATAGTTAAGAAAAGAAAGATAATCTTCAGCCAAACTAAGCAGCAGCGAGTTCAGGTTTCTGAGCATCTCATCGCTGTATTTCTTCCCGGGAAAAAGCTTCTTGAAAACTTTCTCTTTTGTAAGATTTGCATCAGTAAATTCCGGATGATACTTCTTATATATATTCAACAGTTCAAGCAGAACTTTTCTCCTGTTAAAAAGAGTCGAGCCAAGATATTCACTGAACTTTTTCAACTCTTCTTTTGACAGCGCTTTTAGTACATCAAATAATTTTATTTTCAGCATATTCTGATTTACAAGTTTAAAATCTTAGATTTATACAAATATAAACGAATAATTATCTGCTGATTATATGTAACAATCAAATCTGCAAAATCACTTAATTCCATGCTGAAATTAAATAATTTAATCAATTAATGAAATAATCTTTGTCTTAATTCATATAACAATATTGAAATTGTTTGATTGAACAGCAGAGTTATTTGTATCTATTTTTGTACTAGAAATTATTCATTAATTAATTTAAACCAAAGAGGATAAAAAAATGAAAAACCTAAACACAATCTTAAAGACAGTTTTAATTGCTTTAATTGCTCTGATCTATTCACAAAATTCTTTCGGACAGTTTCAGGAACGCTCCTATGACGTAAAGTGCGGGGCAGTTTCAGGTTATGAAGTCGGAAGATCCATTATCAACAGGCTTGATAACGGTTATGCAATTGCCGGATATTCTTATAATCCTTTATGCGGGATTGGACCGTTTGACTGGCTTTTCTTAAGAATAAAACCTGACGGAAATTATGAATCAGTAAGACTGATTGGCACGGTAGCTGATGATAAATGCTATTCACTTGTTCAGTCACTTAATGATTCAGGTTATGTACTTGCCGGAAATATGTATTCAGATTCAAGATCACGTGCTACTTTCGTAAAATTAAATAAAACTTCTTCTCTTGTATATTCAAAGAAGCTGGGTGATACACTGAACAGCCAGTATACACAGGTAGTGCGTGATCCGTCAAATGTTAACGGCTTAACCGGATGGATCGAAAAAAGAGTTTCTACAAAAGTCAGACACAAACTGCTCGCCACACAATACAGTTCTGCAGGTATCCTTAACTGGGGTTTCAGATATAATTCCTATGTTACTGCTGCAATGGAAAGCAAATCAAATGAAGAAGCTTATTCATTATGCTTTCAGAGTGCTGGAAGTAACTATGGAATAGCAGCGAGAACTGACTATTTTTCCGGTAGATCTAATGTTTGGGATATCATGGTAGTGAAGCTGTCTTATTCAGGTGATGTAATATGGAAAAAAGTTTATACCTTCAATCCGCCATCTTCATCCTTTTATCCGTCAACTGAGCCAAGGAAAATAATTCCTATGACAGACGGTGGCTTCGTAGTTGTAGGATTTACCAATGCTTATGTACAAAATGAAAAAGACATTATTGTATTCAGAGTTAATGCATCAGGAGGTTTGATGTGGTCCAGAACATACGGAAACACCGGATTCATTGAAGAAGGTAATTCAATCGTTATGGATGCAAACTATCTCGTTGTTACAGGTTCAACAAGAAGAGCAACTACTTCTACTAACGCTCTGCTCATGAAAATTCCTTTAACCGGTGGTGCTCCTATCTGGACAAGAATCTGGGATACTTCCACAACTGATACTGATGGCGGTTTTGATCTCGTACAATCAAATGTGAGTGTTGCCGGAGGATATGCAATTACGGGTGAAACATTAAGAGGTGCAAATTCATTTGATCCTTTCTTATGGAGAACAAATGTAAACGGTGTAATTCCCGTTATGCACTGTGAAGATTCAACTGTAATGCAAACATATACAAATTCTCACAGACTCGATTCATTCCTGCTTGTAAAATCAAAAGTTACTGATAAAATGTGGATGCCTACAATTATTACCCCAACCGTCAACAATAATACTATCTGCCTGAGTACCGGCAGCAGCAGTCCAATGGGAACTGAAGAAGATAATTCGGGAATGATCACTGAATATTCACTGGATCAGAATTATCCTAATCCATTTAATCCATCTACGACCATAAAATATGAAATTCCTGAAGCATCTCTTGTTACTATTAAAGTGTATGATATATCCGGAAAAGAAGTTGCAACTCTTGTGAATGAAAACAAGAATTACGGCAGGTATGAAGTTCAGTTCAACGGAGATAATTTGTCAACCGGAGTATTCTATTATAAACTCTCGGCAGGTAACTTTACTGAGGTAAAGAAAATGATATTAATTAAATAAAATCAGTTAGTTTATAAAAAGGCGGAGCATTAAGTTCCGCCTTTTTCATTATGTGTTTTTTTACAATATAAATTTTTAAATTGGAAGCAAAGCAATGAAACAATGGCATGGATCTATTTTGCAAATTAATTAAATTCCGAAGAAGTCATTCATTAACTTTTAAAGTGTTTATGCTATGAAAATTAAATTTTTAAATTCTGTATTCATAATACTATTTACATTTACTACACTAAATGATTTACATGCTTTCATGTTCTGGAATCAGGCATGCAGCTTTACCGGTTCACAGACAAGTTATGTTGCTTTCAAAGATTCAAATTCAATCGACATAACTTCTGATTTTACACTTGAATGCTGGATCTGCCCGGTGAATTCCTTATCGCCTACAGCTCAGATAATTATGGAAAAAAGAGCCGGCACTTCACCTAACGGATACACATTATACCTTAATAACGGTGCAGTCGCAATTCGAACAAATTCTACTACAAGACTGATAGGCACTGCAATAATTCAAAATAATACATGGACTCATATTGCAGGTACTTATGATGCTTCATCGAACATGTTCATGATATTTATTAACGGAGTCCCGGATACAAGCTCCATCGTATCTTCGGCAGCGCCTATATCCAATCAGGATTCATTAAGAATTGGGAAAGGTAATGTTAACAGTCCCTATGCCGGCTTAATGGATGAGGTCAGGATCTGGTCGAAAGCACTCAGCTCCGCTGAATTAAACAAATTCTTCCGAACTTCCTTAGGTGTAAACAGCGGAGTGTATTCAATGCTTGCATTGTCACTTACTTTTCAGCAAAAGGAATCACTGGGTACTGATTTCACACTCGCAGACTTGACAATGAATAACGGAACAGGGAAAAACAATGGCGTAAATGCCTTTGATCAGAGCGACAGACCATCGGTTACAATTTCACCGAATGAAAGCGTGGAATTAAACGGCACTTCTGATTTCGTCACCGGCCCTGATAATCCCGATGTAAGCCCTGTTAATGCGGTAACATTGGAAGCATGGATTTTTCCGCGAACTGTTACAACAACAAAAGTAATAATTCAGAAAGGTCAGTCCGGAATAAATTATAATTTGAGACTTACAGGAAACACTCTGAATGCATATATAAATGATAATTTTAATTTTGTTTCTTCTCAGACAATTTCTCCAAACAGATGGACGCATGTAGCATTTTCTTATAATGCAGCTGACGGAAAGTATGCCTTTTTCATCAATGGACTAAAATCCGGTATGGGAGTTAATCCCCGAGGTCCTATTATTAACGGTTCGGAAAATTTATTCATCGGAAGCAATGGTACATCCCAGAATTTCTTTAACGGATTCATTGATGAGGTAAGAATATCAAATTACGTAAAAAGTGAAATTGATATACAGAGATTCATGTATCAGTCAATTGATCAGGCAAATGAACCAAATTCAGGCGGAGTGAATGTAGTTTATAATCTTGACGGATATGCTTATGACAATGCTGACCTTGGACCTAATCTGACTCTTGTAAACGGAGCTAAATTCAGCAGTCCGGGAACAACCGATAATCAGCCTGTTTCGCCATTAAACCGCTCTGATGCTAACAGCTTCCCGGATGGGTTTTATATGAAGACTTCAAACAAACCTGTTCCTGCTGCCGGAGGCATGACCTTGGATTCATTGAAGATCAATCTAGATACGATCGTAAATGATATAAATATTTTTGTTGCAATAAATCATACAAGAGAAGAAGATCTTAATATAACACTCGAATCTCCTTCCGGAGATATATGTGTTCTTAGTTTATCAAACTCACTTGTAGCAAATTCAGATAATCTTATATCGGTCTTTGATGATCAGGCTGACAGCGCGATCACAAATAACGGCAGATATGTTTCGTATTCACCTTCAATCAGAGCATATCAGAATCAGAACTTAAAATTCTCGGGCAGTAGGACAATTGGCTACTGGAAGATCAGGGTAAATGACGCCACTACTATGGAAACCGGTATGCTGAATGCATGGGGAATACAGTTCAATAATGTTTCTCAGAAAATTCCGGGAATGGCTTTGAGAGTTTTCAATCAGGGATTCTACAGGGAATCTGATACCTGCGTCGCTGACACAATAAAGATCCACCTTCGTGATGACGTTGCTCCTTACAATGATGTAGGCATAAAAGATGAGACACCGGATGAAGATAATTACATTTATATAAATTTTCCCTCAGCGGATTTTGTACAGAATTATTACATAGAAGTAGAACACAGGAATTCACTAGAAACATGGAGCTCTCAGACTGTTGCTTTTGATTTTTTAAGCGGTAATGTTGATTATGATTTTACTCTAAGCAAAGAAGCAGCTTACGGAGATAATCAGATAAATGTTGACTCAGTTCCTTTAAGGTTTGCAATCTACAGCGGGGATATAGATCAGGAAGATAACATCAATCTGACAGATGTACTGATAGCTTATAATGACGCTTCGGTCTTTGCAGCCGGCTATGTTGTCTCTGATGTAAGCGGTGATAACTTCGTTGATCTTACTGATGTTTTGATCACAAGTAATAATTCAAGTAGTTTCATAAGCAAAATTACGCCTTAAACAATTATCAATTATCAATTATCAATGTTCAATTATTTTAAGATTACATATTTCACAATATTTATAATTCTCTGCAGATGAGTTGCTGCGTGTGACCGGAAAATTAAATGAATCAACTTTTTTTTATTCATATGAAAGTTATAGTTCAGCAACCTGTTTTACAAATTGATACAAATGTTATTTTTTCTTTACTGAATATGAAATTATATCTGTTTAAGTTGTATAAAAAATTAAGCAGCCAATATGATTTTTACCAGAAAACACTTCTTACTAATATTTACAGTTTTACTTTTCACAGATAACATTATTTCCCAGCCTAAAACTGATTTTACATTAAGACAGGATTTTGTTCCTCTGCTTGACAGTCTGATCCTGCCGCCTTCAAACTGTGACGAAGCATTTGCCCTTATGGTTATTGATTCGGCTAGTATGACATACATAAAAAATCCCATGATTGAGATGCAGGACAATGAGATCCAGAAGATATTCACTGATTTATCAGATAATTTGAAAGAAAGCAATAACAAAAAGTCTAAATTAATGCAGCCGCCTGACGGCAAGGGTCCTCCTGTCGGCGCACCTCCGGGAGGTATCGGTCCACCGCAGGACATGGGAGATGTCAGGGAAGAATATTACAGGATGAAAGATGATCTGGATGATGCGAATATAGCAGTGGATAAAATTACAGTTGAAAAAGAAAAATTCAAAGATGAGTTAACTTTAATGCAATCAAATGTAAACGAAAAACTTCATGAGACATTAGATTCAGATGAAAAAGCGCGGGAATCAATAATCAATGAATTTCTCAGATCTGGTGTTGCCAGATATATTAAATACAAAAAGAATATACGTGTAAATCTGCTTATACTTGATGATATTGTCAGAAAATATGGCTACGGATCCAAAGTAAGGACTATACCTCTTAAATCAGAGATTCTGAATTTACAAATGGCAGAGGCAGGCATTTTAAAATTGCTTGTTAAAGTAACTAATGAATTTGTAAATATTGGTGCGAAGTATCACCGGTGAATAAAAAATTATCGTCTTACAACTCTGAAGTATTTTATGTTAACCTGATGATCATATTTAAAATTTTAATTGATGTTATATGACTTACTGTGGAAAACAATTTCTGAAAATAAATTCTGCCCTCGAAGATTTAGACTGATTGAAAATAACAAAACAATTTTTTGTCATTTCAGAGTGCTTTTAACGAGGGATATCCTATGGATCATCTCATCATAATAGCTTTCTCGTATTAAGAAAATTCGGATCAGGCATTTCTTCCGTTTCGCCGGTTTCAATAATCAAATCATTTCAATCCGGATTTCCCCAGTCAATCTAATCTTCCATTTCCTTTTCCATTTTTTATTTTATTCCGCAGGCAAGAATGTAATCATAGTAAGCGTTCATATAATAATTATTTAATATTTCCTGATTGGATTACCTCCGGAAGAACTAGGGAATGACAAATCTGCCGGTTTAATTTATGAAAACTTATCTCCTGCAATAAAGTCAGAACCACTATAACTCATATAGTACCTTTATTTTAAGTGAATCAGAAATCGGAGATATGACTCAGTTATTACTCGGCTGGACTCACACCGGAGAAATATTTGTACAAAATTTAACTCCCTCAGATTCAACAAAATAAATTTTTATCTTCACATAATTATCCGTCATAAGAATCACCATAAAAAATGAAATCGGAATTATCTTAATGCAGGTGCTTATACTCATAAATTTTAAGTGTTAACACATATTTCTATTTAATTGATTTTTCTTAATTTTTGTAAATGATTTAATTGAAATAATTTAGTAAGTTGTTGCGTATAAAGATATAAATATCTGATGATCTGATGAATATTTAAATTTGGTTCACAAATAATCTTTTTAAATATTTTGATTTACTATTTTAAACTTTATGCCTTATGAAATTTTTTACAGCACCTTCCACAGAAGCAATCAGTCTGCACAATGAATCAGTTATAATGGATATTCATTGTCACCCCAGCCTTAAAGTAAATCTGTTCGACTATAAAATTTATGACCAGACCCATTATATTATTCCGGGCATCCCTTCAAATCCGACTCAGTCCGAGGAAATTTTTCAGATGCAGTATGATCTTCATGAGATGTATTACGGGAAAATAGATTCCATCTGGTCATCTGTATATATTGTTGAGAAAGGACTTGTAGATAATTCATCATTGAAAATAGGCTACTGGGGAGTGAATGTACTGGGTCTTGATAATATCAGGAATTCCATTGAACGGGATAATCCTTACGGACCTTATGTACAGGCACTTGAAACAATGCTGAAGATCGAGAATCAGATCGCTGTTGCCAGGCAAAAAGGTTACTCGGTTACACATGCAAAAAATATCAATGAGCTTGACGAAGCTGTTAAAAATGGCGAGCTCGTCTTTCTTCATTCTCTTGAAGGCGCTCATATGCTTGGAAGGAATCTTCCGGGCACGGATGAATATCTGAAACATGTTAATACTTTTTTTGATAAAGGCGTATGTTCCATTACTCTCGGACATTTTATGATAAACAATATATGCTATCCGGTCAGAGGAATATCTCCTAAGACAATAAGAGATATCGGATTCCATTATAAATACAGCGCGTTCGAAAATGAACATCTTTTTTTTAACGGGAAAGCCGTTGTTGACCTGATGCTTGACCTCGGTATGATAGTAGATATGAACCATGTCACACCTAACGGCAGAAAGGATATTTTCGAAATAAACAATTCCAGAGGAAGCAAAAAGCGACCGCTTATATTTTCACATAACGGACTCCGAAGGAATTGCACAAACGAGCCGCTGTGCGTTAACGATGAGGAAGTACTGGAAATTCAGAAATGCAACGGAGTCATTGGCGTTATCTTCATGAACTACTGGCTTACTGGTAAAGAGAAAATGCCCGATGATGGTATTGAAAATATTATAAAAACCATTAAAGACATTGCGGTCATCTGCGGAGGAAGTTATGATAATATTGCTATAGGAACTGACATGGACGGATTTACTCAGCCTGTTGATGATCTGTATATTCCTTCACAGATGATCCGGCTTACACAGGCTATGATGGATGAAAAGATCAGCAGTGATGATATAAAGAAAGTGCTTGGAGGAAACGCTATGCGAGTTTTAAAAGAAGGTTGGCGATAAAGAGTAAACTTATTTTGAAAGACAATTCATAAAATCACAAAATTTAAACAATTAAATATTATGAACAAAGAGTTAGTTAATTATCTTGACAAATCTCAGAAGAAGGAAACTGCAATTAAAAAGACAGGCATTTCAAAATCAAAAAAAGGTTCATCAAAATCCAAAGTCAAAATTAAAGGCATTACTAAAGCTATGCCTGAATTCACAGCCGGTGAGCCTTTGCCACTGACACTGGAGCAGGCAACACAATTAAAGAATGAATTAAAAAAGAATCCTGACAAAATGCTGAAATGGGCGAAAGGAGCTTTTGATGAAAAGATTGAACTGATCGATCTAGCCAATTATCTAAATCAGGCGGAAATATATCTCGGGAATCAGAAGGATGGGATCAGCATTTTGAAGAAAGAATCCGCTTTGTTAAAGTCATCAATGCCATTGCCATCCGGTTTTAATTTTCCGGGATACGATAAAAATTATTGTCCTATAGATCTGGGAAAATATAAATATGAAACATTGAGGGATGCATTGGGCTGGCTGATTTTTTCCGGACCCAACTATCTGTTTCCAAAAGATCCTTATCCTTTCAGATGGCATACTGCGCCTAACGCGTCAGATTTTATTTACAGAGCAAATGATTTCGAACTGGGAAAAGAAAGCGTAGAGATTGCTTTGATCAGCGACTTCGGAACTGATTATTATCATTCAGCTTATATTGCCAAACAGTTAAAGGAAAGGAAGTTCCCTTATGCTGTTCATCTGGGTGATATTTATTATGCAGGGAAAACTGACGAATACAAAAATAATTTTAAAAAGTGGATTGATCCGATCTTAGATGCAACTTCATTTTATACATTGAATTCCAATCACGATATGATGTCGGGCTCAGAAAATTATTTTAAATATATTTCAGAAAGATTAAGCAAACACAGGAATCAAAGGCAGGTAGGAAGTTATTTTTGCCTGAGGTTTGGTAAATTTCAGCTGATAGGCATAGATACAGATTACTTTGGAATAAGCAGATATGAAAACGACAGATTGAAGAAATGGCTTGAGGACAGACTGATCGAAGGCAGAAAAGAAAATATGACTAATATACTTCTCAGTTCAAATTATCCTTATATATATGACAGCTATGATCCTTCTGAATTGCTTGACAAGGATCTAAGAAAGATGGTAATAAAGGACGGACTGGTTGATCTTTGGTTCTGGGGAGATTCGCATTACTGCGCTCTGTATGACAGGAATGCAATTCTGCCTTTCATAGGAAGCTGTATCGGTCACGGAGGATACCCTTATAAGAAAATCAAATTGGAAGAAATTAAGGCACAGGGAATTTATCCTCCACCTGTAAAATTTTTTGAAACGAAATCCAGATTCTGGAAATGGCCTAACCTCAGACCGGATATGGGAAATAACGGTTACTGTATTCTAAGGCTGAAAAATAATCAGGATATAGAGCTGGAATATATTGACTGGATGAGCTATCCGAGATGCAATGCTATTCTTAAATTCAATGCTAACGGACAGTTTGTAATTTCTGAATGCAAAGTTTTTGATAACTGAATTTTTTTTAATAAAATTAATACGGTAAATTTATTTATCTAAATTCAAATCTGAATTCATCCATTAATATCAAATTATGTCTGACACTAAAAAAAGAACTTCAAATAAAAAATCTGCGGTTAAGAAAACCGGAAATGGCAGGTCTGCAAAGAAAGAAAAAGAATTCATTTATTCTCTGGACGCAAGACCTGATACAGTTGATTTCAGAGATCTTATGTATCTGCCTACCTTAAAGGAAGTTCCAAAAGTAATTAAGCTGAAAGATTTCAGGAATAAACATAAAAAAATTAAGATACTGGATCAGGGGAAAGAAGGAACCTGTACAGGTTTTGCATTGGCAAATGTTGCCAACTATCTGCTCAATACAAGATCGGATTCTCCGGATAATATTACAGTAAGTCCGTATATGCTGTATGAATTCGCAAAGCGGTACGACGAATGGCCCGGCGAAGAGTATTCCGGATCAAGTATCAGGGGTGCAATCAAAGCATGGCACAAGCACGGAGTTTGTTCGGAAGAGACATGGAATGAAACAAGGAAAGACAAATCAGACAAATCTAAATTTGAATTTTTCATTAAGGATTCCCAGTCAAGACCATTAGGCGCATACTTCCGTGTCAATCATAAAGATCTTGTTGCAATTCATAATGCAATGGCTGAAGTCGGAATACTTTATGCATCTGCCAATGTGCACGAGAACTGGAAGAGACCAGTAAAAGTAAAGGACAAGGAAAATATGAATGAATATGAATACATTATTGAATTTGATGCTGACAATTATCATATACTTGGAGGGCATGCTTTTGCTATAGTTGCATATGACAGGAACGGCTTCTGGATACAAAATTCATGGGGAGAGAGCTGGGGAGATAATGGCTTTGCGAAAATATCTTATGATGACTGGCTCCTTAACGGAACAGATATCTGGGTTGTCCGTCTCGGAGTGCCTGTCAACATACTCACCGGTAATGCTAAATCATCGGCTTTTTCAATCAGCGGACATGCAGGCAGCGAGTCAACTTTCTATCAGTTCAGGCCGCATATTATAAGCATAGGAAATAACGGCAGGCTTAAAGAATCCGGAACTTACGGCAACAATGATAATGAGCTGGCAAAAATCCTGGAATCAATGGATATTGTCATTAAAGAATTCGAGAAAAAGAACAACAAGCCATGGAAGAAGAGAAAGATTATTTTGTATGCTCACGGTGGGCTTGTACCTGAGGAGTCTGTTCTTCAAAGACTTTCTGATTACAGGGAAACCATGCTTAACAATGAAGTCTATCCCGTATTTTTCATGTGGCATTCAGATTTCTGGAGCTCGGTAAAAAATATACTTGCTGATTCGCTTAACAAAAGAAAGACTGAAGATTTCCTCGGAGGCATTAAGGATTTTATGCTTGAAAGAATGGATGATTTCCTTGAATACATTTCAAGAACACCGGGAAAACTTTTATGGAATGAAATGAAGGAGAATGCCGCCAGTGCTGCAAATAATATTGAAGGTGGAGCAAGAAAATTCCTGAACCTGCTTTCTGATAAGATCGGTAACGATGATCGATATGAAATTCATCTTATTGGACACAGTGCTGGAAGTATTTTCCTCGCTCCAGTAATTGAGCATCTGACATCAAAAAATACGGACGGTCTGGGAAGAATTATAAACACCTGCACACTTTGGGCTCCTGCATGCACTGTGGATGTTTTTATGAAATCATATAAGCCGTCCATTGAGAACGGTTCAATTAAGGATTTCAATTTATATACTCTGTCTGATAGTGCTGAACTCGAGGATAACTGCGGAAGCATTTATAATAAATCATTATTGTATCTTGTTTCCAATTCATT
This sequence comes from uncultured Ignavibacteriaceae bacterium, assembly GCA_964561045.1. GTDB lineage: Bacteria > Bacteroidota > Ignavibacteria > Tepidaquicellales > Tepidaquicellaceae > JAGPCH01. The sequence goes on from CAZLOL010000002.1 coordinate 29,576, forward strand.
TGAGAAAGTGCCGAGAATTCCTGTCACGCTTCCCTATGGAACTGCAATATTCGGCATGCAGAAATTCATTGATCCGTCTTTCTGGGATGAAGAAGAGAGAATGAAGATCAATAATTCTACAATGAGAACTATTTTTGAAATTAATAAAAAAAATGCTGAAGAGATCAATAAGCTTTTTTCCGTATTCAACATCGACTGGATAAGATCTCCGGATGACTCTCAAAGAAGCAATTCACAAACTCACAGCGGATTCGACGACGATAAGAAATGCATTGAATCTACTTTTGCGGCGATAATCAGAAGTGACAGCAAATCCCTTAAAAAAGGTGATGAAGTCTTCCCGGTAAATTTAAAACATTCCTCGGTTTATAATAAAGAATTAATGCGTAATCTTGCAGTAAAGATGAGAACAAATTTATAAAATTTAAATTATTTATTATGTCAAAATTAAATTCATTAGTTATCGGTCTGAACAAAGTGGATCCTTTATCTTATGACGGCAAGTGGGACGGCTCACTGCCCTGCTGTGAAAAAGATGCAGATGATATCATAACAATTCTGCGTTCCCTGAAATATGATAAGATCACTTCGCTTAAGACAAAAAAGGCCACACGTCAGAATGTTCTTAAAGCTCTCAGATCTGCATCAAAGGAATTGAAGAAAGGAGATCTTCTTACGATTTATTATTCAGGTCACGGCGGGCAGGTGCCTGATATGAACGGAGACGAAACGGATACTGATGACGAGACCTGGTGCCTGTATGACGGACAGCTGATTGATGATGAACTGTATTATGAATATTCAAATTTCAAGGAAGGAGTCAGGATATTTGTGATCTCGGACAGCTGTCACAGCGGAACAGTGACAAAAGTAGCAATGATGAATTCTTCAGTAACTGCTGCATCAGAGAATGATAAGATTTATAAAATGATGCCTGATGAAGTTATCGGAAAAGCATATTTTAGAAAAAAATCTCTGTATGACAAGATTCAGATGAATGATCTTATGAAAATTTCCAATCCGAACAATAAAGACTTCGCGTTTAATATCCGCTCTTCTGTTAAGTTAATTTCCGGATGCCAGGATAATCAATACTCTGAAGCAGGTCCGTTCAACAGCCTGTTTACGGCAATGCTGAAAAAAGTATGGAAGAACGGTGCATTCAAAGGCAGCTATTCCGGTTTCCATAAAAAGATATGTGACCTTATGCCTCCGTCGCAGACTCCTAATCTTTATGATATCGGACCGAAGGATAAGGATTTTAATCTTCAAAGACCATTTACATGTTCAAAATAATTTTTATAAAATTTTAAACAAAATATCATGGGCAAAAAATATTCTTTAAGTATAGGATTAAATAAAGTTGATCCGGCATCTTATGATGGTGAATGGGATGGCGCTCTAGCATGCTGTGAGAAAGATGCAAAAGACATAAATAATATTGCTTCGGATCTTAGCTATGACAGAAAAGTACTTCTTCTTACTAAAAATGCGACAAGAGAAAATGTAATAAGTACACTTGATAATTTTTCCGGTGAACTTCAGCAGGGCGACTATTTTCTTTTCTATTATTCAGGTCACGGCGGTCAGGTAATGGATGAGAACGGTGATGAAGATGATGAACTGGACGAAACCTGGTGTCTTTATAATGGAGAAATGATCGATGATGAAATTTACTATTACCTATCCCGATTTAATGCCGGAGTAAGAGTATATGTTTTGTCGGATTCCTGTCACAGCGGCACAGTCATAAAGGCAGCAGTCCGGAAAGCTTCCCCTGATTATATTCAAAAGCGAAACCTGATCAAAAGTATGCCAGCCAACGTTGCGGTAAAGTCAAACATGAAAAGGAAAAAATTTTATGAAAAGATACAAAAAGAGATCGCAACTAAGAAGGATGGACCGGTTTTTGCAGATGGGCAGTGGTCTGTGAAAGCATCTGTAAAACTTTTATCAGGCTGCCAGGATAATCAGGAGTCAGGCGCAAGTCCTGATGAATTTCATAACAGCGATTTTACGGACAGACTTTTATTAATATGGAAAGGAGGAACATTTAAGAATAACTATCAAAACTATCACTCAAAAGTGATCTCAATAATGCCTTCAAGTCAGACACCTAAAGTTTTCACCATAGGTTCTGAAGATCCTGATTTTGAACGTCAGTCTCCTTTTACAAATAAAGAAGCAGCTGTTTACAGCAGCGATCCCCAGGCATTAAAATATAACGGAGTTACTCTGATCAAGATCGGATCTAAAGGTCCGCTGGTAAAGAAATGGCAGGAATTTCTTTCAGGTCTTGGATATTCACTTGGCAAAGCTGACGGAGATTTTGGTAATAAAACTTTCAGGGCAACGATAGAATTTCAGAGAAAGTATAATTTAAAAGCAGACGGAATTGCCGGTAAAAATACATTTGATAGAGCTATTGTACTTGGATTTAAATTTCCGGAAGAGCAGACAATCGATCCCGGAACAGGAAAAGGAATTACGCGTGATCAGCTTGCATATATTATGAGAGGAGCAAAGACTTCCGACATAGAAACATTCCTTGAACCTATGAATAAAGTAATGTCAAAATATGAGATCAATACTCCTTTAAGGATCTGTCATTTTCTTGCACAGGTTGGACATGAAAGCGGCAGTCTCAGATACAAAGAAGAAATAGCAAGCGGAAGAGCTTATGAAGGAAGAGCTGATCTCGGTAATATAAAACCCGGTGATGGAGTAAAATTCAAAGGACACGGACTGATACAGCTGACAGGAAGAGCAAATCATACAGATTATGCAAAGTATGCAGGTGATCCGGATCTCATTGAAAATCCGAAGCGGATCGCTCTTGAACCTGAACATAGTGCCGGCGCTGCTGCGTGGTTTTGGATTACAAGAAAGCTTAATCCCCTAGCAGATCAGGATGACATCATGAAAATAACAAAAAAAATTAACGGTGGATATAACGGACTGGAAGACAGAAAAGGATATCTTCAAAGAGCTAAGAAAGTGTTAATGTGAAATAAGAAAAAATAATTTGTAACTTTTTCTCAATGAAACTTGTAAAATGATTTAACAATTTTCAAAAATCTAAAATAAATAAAAGTGGAACTTGACAAAGCAGAAAAGACAATGATCGATAATCTACATAAAAATACCGGTAAAACATTGGAACAATGGATAGACATTGTTAAAAAAGAAAACTTTGAAAAGCACGGTCAGATAATGAAGTTCCTGAAAGAGAATCATTCATTTACACACGGTTTCGCTAACCTTGTTGCTCTTAAAGCAAGAAGCGCTGATGCAGGTTCTGCAGAAAACAAGGATGATCTGATAGAAAAGCAGTACAAAGGAAAAGAAATTTTTCTTCCTGTTTATGAATCACTAATTAATGAAATTAAAAAATTCGGCAGTGACATAGAAATTGCACCTAAGAATGCTTATGTAAGCCTAAGAAGAAAAAAACAATTTGCCATTCTGCAGCCCGCGACTAAAACAAGATTTGAGATCGGATTAAATTTGAAAGGAACTGAACCGTCGGGTGTTCTGGAGTTAGTCACATCCTCAAACTCAATGTGCACTCACAGGATAAGTATTACAGATAAAAAAGACATAACTAAAGAAGTTGTAAATTGGATGAAGGAGTCATATCAAAATGCAGGTTAATTTTTTCCAATCGGCATCTTTTTAAAAATAATCCTGAGATATATTGAAATTAATTGAACCGAATACTATTTATAGGAACACATATCTTGAGATGATGGAAGAATGGAGATCTTCAGGAGAAGAACTTGTACCATTTACCTTGGAGTTTGATACAACTGATTTTGATAAGTTTATCCTTTTTACAAACAGCTTTAAAACCGTGAAGCCGGAAGGTTTTGTTCATCATTCTACATTCTGGCTAATTACTGATGATGATGAAATCGCAGGTGTCTCAAATCTAAGACATTATCTTTGCGAAAGTCTTTTACAGGAAGGAGGGCATATTGGTTTTGGGATAAGACCTTCTTTCAGAAAAAAAGGTTATGCAGCAAAGCTGCTTGAGCTGACATTGCTCGAAGCTAAAAAACTTAATCTGTCAGAGGTTCTTCTAACATGTGATAAAAGCAACATCGGCTCTTCCAGAACTATTCAAAGGAAAAATGGAGAACTATTGAAAGAACAAATCCTGAATGGAATAATGAAACAATATTTCCGGATAGATATAAGTTAGTGTAAAAACAGAAATTTTCAATATTTTACTTTTAGTTATTTCCTGAAACAACATTTAAGCCACCCTTCTCTGCTGTAAATCAGATCATATATTATTAAATTAGACCAAATATAAACAAAAAAAAACTGTTAATATTTATTGATCATTTTAAAATCAAAATAATTTATGAATTCGAAATCATTGAATGTTCATATCATCGGCGGAGGAAATCTCGGGGTTTCTCTTGCAACAGGAATGTCAAAGTTTTGCAAAGATACAATTGTTACGATTACCCGGAGAAATATTCAGAAAATACAATACCTTGAAGAACTGAATATTCGGGTATCATCCGACAATAAATTTGAAATTGATAAGGCAGATATAATCATCCTGACAATAAAACCATATCAGGTTGATATTGTGTTAGATGAAATATTGCCGCACATAAATGATAAAATAATTGCATCAGCTGTAAGCGGATTAAGCATTGAAGCACTGGAGGAAAAAGCAAAGCTTTCACACCGGATTGTCAGGCTGATGCCTAACATCGCAGCACAGTTCGGCGAATCAGCAACGTGTGTTTCATTTACGGAAAGAAGCAAAGAATCCGGACAGATCATCATGAATTTGTTCAGTCATTTAGGCACAGCTTTAGTGATTGAAGAAAAACTCATGGATGGTGCTACAATTCTGGGAGCATGCGGAACGGCATACGCTTTAAGATATATAAGGGCAGCTATGCAGGCGGGAATTGAGATAGGTTTTGATTCTCAGACTGCACTTGCTATTGCTTCACAGACTGTCAAAGGAGCTGCTCAGATGTCGCTTGAAGAGAACGTTCATCCCGAGCAATTAATTGACAGAGTGACGACTCCTCAGGGTTGCACAATTGTCGGATTAAATGAAATGGAGCATCAGGGTTTCAGTTCATCTTTAATAAAAGGAATAAAAACTTCTTTTGATAAAATAAACAGAAATTTCTGAAATACAACAGGCTCGAATACTTGTCTGACTTCAATATCTGATTATGATTTTCTAAAGACTGACAGGAATATCTGTTCTGCTGAATGTATCATGTTATTCAAAAGTCTTTAATTACAAATACAGACTGAACATCAGAGTCTTTTGAGAAGAAATTAAATTTGTTTTGTGCAAATCAAAATAAGAATTTTTTCAATATGTATTATGACTTAAGCAGACTGCCTGTAAATTATAAATTAAAAATATAATTCAGACCGGAAGCCTTGAATGTCATTTATTTATTTATGAAAGATTAAAAACCAGTTCATGATAATCGCAGATATTTGGGAAATAAGTATTTTTCAAAAATAAAGTGACCAGCATTACTTAATTAATCAAACAGGAATATTTATGAAAATTGGATATTGCCAGTTCAGAGTTGAATATAAAAACATTGAAGCTAATCTTAACAAGATAAAAGAAATGCTCGATAATTCCGGGGCTGATCTTGTAGTTCTGCCTGAGTTATGTTTTTCGGGATATTTCTTCCGGTCCAATGAAGAACTGTTCAGGTATTCTAATGAACCAGTTCAAAAGAGCATAATCAGTGAATTGCAGAAGATTGCCCGGAACAATGATCTATTTATTGTTGCAGGAATTGCGGAGCAGGAAGGTGAAAAGCTTTACAACTCAGCAATGGTAATAGGACCGGAAGGTTATATTGGAAAGCATAGAAAAGTTAATCTTACAGTTAATGAAAAAATATTTGACCGGGGAAGCAGATTCGATATAATTAAAATTGGGAACATCAAGATAGGTATAGTTATATGTTTTGACTGCTGGTTTCCTGAGTCATGCAGATTATTATCGATTCAGGGTGCGCAGATAATATGCTGTCCGGCAAATTTTGGAGGTCCTCTGACTCCTGATGTGCTGAAAGTCAGATCTTTAGAAAATAAGGTGTTCACTGTTCTGGCAAACAGAACCGGCTTTGAAATGATCGGAGATGAAGAAGAACATTTCAGAGGCGAAAGTCAGATTATTGATTATGAAGGGAACATACTTGCAAAAGCGGGAAAAGAGGATTGCATAAAACTTGTTGAAATAGATCCTAATGAATCAATAAGAAAGGACAATATTATTTGTGATGATATGTTTTCTGAAATGAATATGTATAAAGAATTTGTAAAATACAAAATTTAAAACGCAAATAAATTACTCTCATTTAATAATCTGAGATTCCATGTTCACAGATTTATAATGGGATTCAGATATCGCTGATTCAGACAGATTCTCTTTATTAAAATTAATTGAGCTATATAAAATGAAATTTTATTATTAACAATTCTTTAATAAAAATAATTCGGAAGCGAAACATTTTTATTTTTTTTTAAACAAACCCGCCTTTGAAAAATTAACGTTAAATATATTGCGAAAAGGCAGGGTTTTCTAATATGTTCTTTACAACAGTAGCCGCGGGCATTATGCCTTCGAAATTTTGTAAAAGTCGCAAAAGTAAAGGTTGCGGTTACATGAAAAACTCCTTTTTAGACAGTCCTGAGCACCTTGAAATCAAAATATGCATTTCAGGATTCAAACGTTTTGCATAATATTGTTTTCCCGGTCCCGATAATCAAACGATAAGTTTATATTCAAGGAGAATAATTCAAGTAATAAGTATGTATCAAAAATAATCACTTTTAAATATTTTATGTCCCTTTTCTCCACACTCAGCAGTTAGAAATCTTGATAACTCCGCTACGCAAATTTAAATTTAAAGAGTATTAAAACCTTTAAAACAATACTGGTAAAGCCACTTATTAGAAGAAATTATGGTTTTAGTAATTGCAGATTCTGATATTACCTGTACTCCGAGTGATTAATCTGGTATGGAATTTGCATATATTTAGTATAGATATTATAAATTCTCACAACAGATTTTAATTTTATCTGAAATTAAAAAATCAGAAAGGAAGGTGAATTTAAAATGAAAACCTATTTCTTAATAATTGTTGTGCTCATATCACTGTTCTTAAGTCCATTGAAATCATTTTCTCAGCTTACGGATGCTGAAATAAATGGGATTATAACTCTCCGCGAGGAAGAAAAGGTAGCTTATGATGTATATATGTATTTGTTTGAAAAATATGATAACATTGTCTTCAAAAATATTGCTCAAAACGAAAAGGATCATATGATTCAAATGAAAGAGCTTATTAATACATTCAATTTAAATGATCCGCTATCAGGCACTGAGGATCAGAGAGGTGTATTTGAGAATAGAAAAATGAAGGCATTATATGATGAAATGATAATGGCAGGTAATTATGGTGTAGTAGATGCAATGAGAGCTGCAGCAAGATTTGAAGAGAACGACATTCAGGATCTGAGAAATAATATTGCAATTACTTCAGATCCGACTATATTAGCTGTTTATCAGATTCTCGAATCCAGTTCACAGGATCATCTGAGAGCACTGGTAAAATATATCAAGGAAGAAGGTATCAGTTATAAGCCCAGTGTGCTTTCTAAAGAAGAATATGATAAGATAATGGCGACTAAGTCAAATAAAGATCTCACTAAGTAGAATAATTGTTTCGAATTTTCATTAAGAGATTAGGAATATTTTATTTTTGAGATCATATATTCTGGAAAAAGCGCGATTGAATATATACATTTGATTCAGTATTATTACTGATAAGTAAGATATTATCTTCAAAAAAAATACATTATCTATCAGAAATAAAATTTATTCGGTTTTATTTCAATTCACCTTAAACATTGACTACTCTTATACTAAAAAAATACACTCTAAAAAATACCTTTCTAAAATTACTCCTTTTCAGTTGATTTTATAAATGTCTGTTTTGGAATGTCGGTAGGTCTAATTACTTCCTGAAATACTGATTGATCAGATCAAAACTCCAAAGCTAATTTTCATCAGAAAGAGTTCCTTAATGTGTGTAAACACCTATTTCATTTTCTTTGTATTTAAATTAAATTTGTAAAACACCCATTCTTTAATCAATAATAACAGGAGAAATATAAATGGCAACCGGAAAAGAAATTTACGACCTTGGTACAAAACATACCGGGGAAAAATATATTCTAGGAGCAATGGCTCCTAAGAACAATGCTAACTGGAAAGGTCCGTGGGACTGCGCGGAATTTGTGTCCTGGTGTGTCTATCAGGTTTCCGGAAAGCTCTACGGATGTGAAAAGAACAACGGTAATCCGGGATCAGCTGACGCCTATACCGGATACTGGGGTAGAGATGCCAGAACATTAGGTAAAAAGATATCCGTAGAAAAAGCAATGAAGACAAAAGGTGCAGCTCTTCTGAGACTTGCTGTCGGAGGCAGCGTTGGTCATATTGTGATTTCAGATGGTAAAGGAGGAACTGTAGAAGCGCATTCTACAAAGAAAGGTGTTATAAAAAGCACTGCACAGGGAAGAAGATGGGATACGGGAATTCTGATTCCTTGGATTGATTATGAAACCGGTTCGATACCTTTAGAAGTAGAAGAACCGGGAATCATTTACCGGTTAAAAAAACCAATGATGAGAGGAGCAAAAATTCTTGCCATTCAGAAAGCTCTTACAAATTCAGGATTCAGCACTAACGGTACAGACGGTATATTCGGACACGATACTTATGCGGCAGTCAGAGCTTTTCAAACATCTAAAGGGTTGTTGGTTGATGGTGAAGTCGGACCACAGACACTCAAAGCGCTTGGACTTTAATTGAATGACATCTGTTCAATAATATTTAAAAATTCTGTCAATATAATATCCGGAAGTTATTCTACAATTATTTGCAAGTACATTTTAATATGAATGCAATAATTATAATTTGACTGAAATTATTTTATAATGGAATCAATCATTTATATTCCCGGGTTAGGTACAAGATTATTCAATCAGTCAGTGGAAAGTTTTGCTTACAGATTCAAGAAAGCACTTGATATCAATGACCCTGATAAAAGCAGTCATTACGAAACAGAATTCCGGAAGATAAATTACGGCAAGGACAATAAGCAGGAATCGAAAGTAGGATCAATATATATTATGAAAGAAGGGAAGAAGAAAATTATTTACGAGATCTATGAACTTGATTATGGAAAGACACTTACTGATAAATTTGAAAAGAGCAATATTTTCGTGAAAACATTTCTTCTTTTTATTTCAATATTAATAAAGATACCTGACATTATTTTTCAGTTCATCAGATCAATGTTCAAAAAGAAGCAGCAACCCGTCACTCTTTCATTTAAAGATATACTTCAGTTCACATACGGCGCCTTTGTTCTGCTGCTTATAAGCTTATTCGGAATAATTCTTGTACTTTCCCTTATATCTTACCTACCTGATTTTTTCCAGATGAACAAGATACAGGATCCTGCCGGAATCCTTAAAATGCTGAACTTATTTAAAGAAACTGCAATTGCAAAATACATTATAGGAATTTCAACTCTGCTATTTCTGATCTTGCCGAATGCAAAAAATTTTATTACCGTTCTTGCTACGGAATATCTTTGTACCATGTATTATCTTAACTTCGGTGAAAGAAGGCAGAACATTATCGGCAATCTTGAAGAACTTACTGAATATATTTCCGAGAAATTTGATCCGGAAAGGATCAGCTTTTACTGCTATAGTTTCGGATCTATAATTGCTGCGGATGCTTTATTTCCCTTTGACGGAAAAGCCTCATACAGAATAGCCAACAGCGTTAAGATACTTGTCACTATAGGCAGCCCTATAGATTTTATAAAAGTTTACTGGCCTTCATATTTCGCAAATAGAAAAAAGGCTAATAATAAGTTATTCAAATGGTATAACATATATTCCATGAACGATATACTTTCTTCAAATTTCAGATACGATGATAAGGAGCTTGAAGCTAAATACGGAATTGCAGAAGATTCCATTTTACCTGTAAACATCCCGTATAACATTTTAAACTCCGGAGGTAATTCATTTATAAGTTCGGCATTACTGATGGGATTTAAAGCGAATCAGCTTTACTGGGATGATGAAGTTTACAGTGCAAGTTGCTTTACAAACCTGATAATAAAAATGAGAGAAGATAATGTAATTTTTTGATTCGTAAGATTCGTAAGATTCATAAGATTATATTATCTTTATAATCCCACAGGTAATATCATCACTCTGTTCTGCATCCATTACAAAGCCTTTGAGATCATCCAGAATTCCTTTAAGGATAAGATTTGATTTTTTTCCCTTATGAAATTTACCTGATTCAATAAGTCTTTCATCCTCATAAAATCCTCCTTCTTTATTCATCGCTTCCGGCACTCCGTCAGTGTAGCAAAGCACAACATCTCCCTTCATGAGCACTAATTCTTCAATTGTGAAATCCATATCAATACTTCCGAGGAACAATCCGCCTTCCTTCAATTCTATGACCTCACTTTCTCTGTATAAATAAATCGTATTATGACCTGCGTTTATACTCCAGAATTTCTTTGTTGAATGTTCAAGAAGCCCGAACCAGCATGTAGCGAATTTTTCGTCAGTTGTTGATTCTATCAGTACCCTGTTAAGTGATTTTACTAACTCTACAAGATCGAATTTCTCACTTTTGATTTTTATCATTTTAAGATAAGTAAGAATACTTGAACAGATTGTTGAAACGATCAGGGCAGCTGAGATGCTTTTTCCGGAAACATCACATACAAAAAACAAAGTCTGATCTTCATTTATTGTGTAAACATTGTAATAATCCCCTCCTACCTGTTTGGCTGGTATAAGACTGAAAGATACATCAATATCTTTAAAAGCAGGCAAAGCAGACGGCAGCAAATTCTGTTGTATAGCCCTTGCAGTCTTCAGCTCTCTCTCGAGAGCTTTCTGCTGGATCTGAATTTCAGTAAGCTTTGCATTCTCGATCGAGATGGCACACTGTGAAGCAAGGATTGTAAAAATATTCAAATCGCCTTCCCTGAAAATATCATCATTCTTTTTGTTTATTACCTGAATTACTCCTATTAGTTTATCATTCCTGACCATAGGTGCGCATATCATGCACTTTGTCCTGAAGTTTGTTTTCTTATCAACTTCCGGATTGAATCTCGGATCTTTGTAACAATCTTCTATAAGAAGCGGCTGACGTTTCAATGCTACCCAGCCGGCTATACCTTCCCCAATTTTACAGGATATCTTTTTAATAACTTCATCTTTTTCACCTGTTACGATTTCAAAATTAAGTACATCTTCTTCTTCATCATAGATAAGAAGAGAGCTTGCTTCCGCATTCATGAGTTCTTTACAGCTCTGCATGATGTCAAAGAGCAGCACATCAAGACTTTTCATTTCTGATATCCTTTGTGAAATCTTCTGAAGATAATTCAATTGCTGAATCATATTCTGCATTTCCTGAAGATCTGTAGTAATTTTTTCCATTATTATTATTAAAATAAAATTTGTGTTAAGAAAATTATCTATTGATGTATAAATTTTTTCTGAATCCTCATTTGCCCTTATATTTATACCTTATTCAAAATGATCAATATGAATAATCTTTGAAAATAAATATTTTATTCGTAGTTAAATATTCAAAATTCAATTTTATTTTAAGGTATTAATCTTTAATTTTCCAAAATGGATCAAGTATTAAAGAAAAGATTATTCCAGACCAGCTTTGCTTTGCTATTCATTTTTGCTTTCGGGACTGCAGGATATTACTATATTACGGATATGGCTTATGATTTATTTACATGCTTTTACATGACTGTATTAACGGTTACAACTATCGGATTTGATGAGATCATTGATGTAAAAAATTTTGAGGGAGGAAGACCTTTTACCGTGTTCATAGCTTTTACGGGAATAGGTTTACTGACATACTTCGTTTCGACCGTCGCTGCTGTAATAATCGATGGTAAGTTAAGAGAAAATTATAAAAGAAGAAAAATGGAGAAATCTATTTCAGACTGTAAGGAACAATATGTGATCTGCGGAGCAGGTTCGCATGCTATACACATAATAGAAGAGATTAATAAAACACAAAGGGAGTGTATTGTCGTTGAGATAAATCCGGACGCTGTAAAAAGAATGCTTGAGAGTTATCCCGATCAGAAATATATTACTGGAGATGCAACTCATGAGGAAGTACTTAATAAAGCTAATCTGAAAAATGCCAATGGATTGTTTGCCACTACAAATGATGATAACAAGAATTTAGTGATTACTTTACTTGCAAGGCGGATTAATCCGGGATTAAGGATCATATCACTGTGCGCTAGCCATGATAATGAGTACAAGATAAAAATAGCCGGCGCTGATGTAGTCATCTCACCCAATTATATGGGCGGAATCAGGATGGCTTCTGAAATGCTGAGACCAGTGGTTACACATTTTCTTGATATTATGCTGAGTGATTCATATAAAAATCTGCGAATGGAACAGATAAATATCAAAGATGAAAAAGTCGGAAAAAAGATAGGAGAGCTGAAGCTTGAAGATTACAAGGATACACTTTTCGTTGCGCTTAAATCAGGTGATGAGTTAATTTTCAAACCGGAAGATGATTATGAGATCAAAAAAGGCGACCTTCTCTTAATAATAACCACTCCGGAAGAAAGGATCAGGCTTTTAAATGACTGATTTTTTTTGCGTTTGAAAAAAATATCATTCCAGTTTCTTTCTGAATCTCATTGAGCTGAGAATCAGAATTAACAGACCCATAAATAATAACACCGCTGTCTCACTCCACAGATCATAAAAACCAAGTCCCTTGATCACAATTCCTCTTATTATAATAATAAAATATTTTAAGGGTATTATATAAGTTATATACTGAATTATAACCGGCATGTTTTCTATCGGGAATGAAAATCCGGACAGAAAAATCATCGGCATTATCACAAGAAATGCTGATGTTATCATTGCCTGCTGCTGTGTACGGGATATGGTGGATACAAACAAGCCGAGCCCGAGTGTGGACAGCATGAATATGAACGAAGATATAAAGAGAAAGGGCACGCTTCCCCTGACTTCTATGCCAAACCAGAATCTCATGACTGAAAGAACTAATATTACCGCTACAAATCCAATTATAGTAAATGGTATTAACTTTCCGAGTATCAGCTGATACGGTTTGATCGGAGTCACTATCAGCTGTTCAAGCGTTCCTATCTCTCGCTCTTTTACAATTGCCAGAGAGGTCATATTTACCGTTATTATTATCAGCACAAGCCCTACAATACTCGGAAGAAAATAATTACGAGTTGTAAGATTCGGATTATACCATACTCTCGCCTCTGGTTCTATGGAGCTGACAAGGGAAGTTTTCATTCCGGATCTCTCAATGTTTTCTGCGGAAATATTTTTTGAAAATCCCGCCGTAATAGTAAGCACATAACCTGCAACTATAGATGCTTTGTTTCCGTCCGATCCGTCTATAATCACCTGGACGTTTGCAGTTCTTTTACTGTTAATGTCTTTTTCGAAATCATACGGAATTGTAATGCCTATAAGAGCTTTCCCGTCATCAATCAGTTTTGTCATTTCATCATAACTGCTTACATTATAATCTATTGAAAAATATCCGGACTTATCAAAACTTCTGATATATTCCCTGCTTGCTGATGACCTGTCCTGATCAAATAAAACCGTAACAGAATCCTTTATGTCACGGTTAGCGGCGTATCCGAGAAAGATCAGCTGTATCACCGGAGCTATCAGGACTACCCTGAACATTTTCGGGTCACGCAGGAATTGTATGAATTCCTTTATAATAAATATTCTCAGGATCTTCATTTAATCCGACTCATTTAATTCATTGATTTTTTTTATATAAATATAATTCATTATAAAAATTATTATACAGCGTTTGTTTTCTTTGTTTTAATTACTGCAATAGTTATAAGTATCGTTGCAAATATGATCAGATAGACCAACTGCATTCTGTAAGCTTCGAAGCCTGCTCCTTTTATCAGAATATCCCTGAGTATAATTATGTAAAATTTTGCCGGAGTAATATTAGTAAGTATCTGAATTGGCCAGGGCATGCTTTCTATGGGAAATACAAATCCGGATAAAACAACCGTAGGCAGCTGAGATAGAAGCATTGCCATCTGAAATGCAACCTGCTGTGAATCTGCAATTGTGGATATGAGAACTCCCATGCTTAAAGTCGCCATAAGATAACAGATGGTTCCGAGAAACAGGAATAAGTGGCTTCCCTTTATTACTATCCCGAACAGAATATATCCGATAAGCAAAATAGAGTAAGCAATAAGAAGTGAAATGATCAGATAAGGGATTATCTTTCCAAATATAAGCTCAAGCGAAGTTACCGGTGAAACCCTTATCTGCTCAAGTGTTCCCGTTTCTTTTTCCCTCACAAGGGATATTGATGTCAGTATCACTGAAATAATTATAAGCAGCATTGCTATAAGTCCGGGAATGAAAAACTGTGTCGTGTCCAGATCTTTGTTATACCAGAACTGTGTATCGGCATTGATAGGCTGATAAGGCTTCACTCCTTTAACATCAAGAAATTCTTTCGTGAAATTCGACGAATAAAATCTTGTCGCAGCATTAACATAATTTAAAATGATCGATGCCGTATTGGCATCCACTCCGTCAATAAGGAACTGAACATAAATATTCTTCTTCGCCGCAAGGTCTTTGGAAAAATTCACAGGTATAACAACCACGCACTGAACTTTCCCTCTGTCAAGAAGCTCGTTTACGTCTGCATCACTTTCAGCATAACTTATTATTTTAAAATAAGACGATCCTATGAATCCGTTTATAAAATCCCTTGATTCTTCAGTCCTGTCCTTGTCATATACACCAAGCTTAATCATATTTATGTCGAGAGTAATTGCATATCCGAACAGGATCAGAAGAGAAATTGGAAGTATGAAAATGATCATAAGAGTTCTCTTATCCCTTCCGATCTGCCAGAATTCCTTTTTCGAAATGGAAAATATTTTACTTATCATCAGGTGAATTTTTTTCTATCAGATATAGAAATACATCTTCGAGTGAAGGAGTGATCTCGCTTATCCTGTTAATCTTAATATTCTCATCCTTTCTTATCAGATCCGTAATGATCACAATCTCATCTTTCTCAAGCTGAGCTGCTGATCCAATGTTTTCTTTCATTGTGACATGAAGCGAATTTCCGAAAATAGAAATGCTCTCCGCTATGTTTTCTTTTTCAAGAATTTCAGTCGCTTTATATATATCGGAACAGTCGACTTCAATCACTTTATTCTTTATATATTCTTTCTTCAGCTCTTTCGGACTTCCGGAAGCTATTAATCTTCCCGCATTTATGAGAATGATCCTGTTGCAGAATTCAGCTTCATCCAGATAATGAGTGGTTACAAAAACAGTAGTCCCCTTTTCGGAAAGATCCGTTATAAGATCCCAGAATTTTCTTCTTGAAATAGGATCCACACCGCCTGTCGGCTCGTCAAGAAATATAAACTTCGGCTCATGAATTACTGCGCTTCCAAGCGCAAGTCTCTGTTTAAATCCGACCGAAAGCGAGGAAGTGAGCGTCTTCTCCCTTCCTTCCAGTCCTGCCATATTCAGCACCCACTTCTTCCGTTCATTCAGTTCACTTCCTTCAAGCCCGTAAACTCCTCCGAAGAAATTAATATTTTCATCCACTGTCAGATCATTATACAGGGAAAACTTTTGTGACATGTATCCGATGTTTTTTTTCACGCTGTCCGGTTCTTTAGCAATGCTGTATCCGCCTACGGTTGCATCGCCTGAGCTCGGCTCCAGAATTCCGCAAAGCATCTTTATTGTAGTTGACTTTCCGGCTCCGTTTGATCCGAGAAATCCAAAGACCTCACCTTCCCTTACTTCGAATGAGATGTTATCAACGGAAGTAAATTTTCCGAAATTCTTTGTTAATCCGAATACTTCAATGGAGTTCATGCTGAATTCAATATAACTTTTTACCTACAGACCTGAATAGTCTGACAAGTGAGATTCTGTAATCAACGACTGAATTCGTATAGTTTGACTCTGTCTGAAAAAGAGATGTTTCAGCATCTACAATTTCCGTACTTGTAGCAAGCTGAACATCATACTTTTCTTTCGTGACTTTGTAATTATCCTTAGCCTGTTCTACTGCCTTCATGCTGACGGCAATTCTTTCGGCAAGGTAGGAAGTATTCAGATAATTCTGATTAACTTCGAGCTCAATGGATTCCTTAAGCTGCTGGTAATTGATCTTTCCCTGTACATAGGTCTGCTCAGCCTGCCTTACCTGAGCGGAAGTATTTCCCCAGTTCCAGACATCCCACGAAAGATTTACTCCTACATCCCAAGTTCCGTGAAATACATCTTCAGGCGGCTGAATTCTTAAATTAGGATTTGCATAATAATAATTACTGATGAGTGATATTAACGGATAGTAAGCAGACTTAACTACTGATATATTTTCACTTGCGGATCTCAGCTTAAAATCGAGAGATTTAAGTTCGATCCTGTTTCCCAGCGCTTCATTAGTGAGTGCAGAAAGATCGAATTGTTTCTGATCATAAGCTACATCTTCCTGGGATATTTCCGTTTTTGAATCGAGAGGCAGTCCGAGTATTCTGTTAAATGATACTCGCGCAAGTTCTATGTTGTTGGCTGCTTCTAGCTGCTGAAGCTTTGCATTTGAATTCTGAACTTCGAGTTTCAGAAGATCGCTTGTAGTAGCAAGTCCGTTTATCATAAAATTTCTTGTATCATTTATATGCTGTTCCGTCTGGAGAAGAATATTATCCGTAACTTTCTTTAACTGTATCGCCTTATACAGATTCCAGAATGCGATCTGAATATTGGCAGCAACATTATTTTTTTCATTGTCAAACTCGAGCTCTGAAGATGTTGTATTATATTCGGCTGAATTCCTTGAAGAAATAAGTTTGCTGCCGGTATAAATAGGCTGCTGCAGTGAAAGCTTAAATGTATAGTTATTCAGTATGACCTCTGACAGCTGCAAAGGTTCAGCTGAAAATGGAATAATGATTAAATACGGATCTACATTGCTCTGACGGAGATATCCTGCATTGAATTTAAGCTGAGGCAGGAACTGAGACTTCACCTCTTTTATTTTTGCTTTATTGCTTTCAATTTTTGATTCTGATATTTTCAGTTCCTTGCTGTTCTGCATCCCTATCTGTATGCTTTGCTCAAGTGTCAGCTTATTTTCCTGAGCATTCAGATTCATATTCATAAACAGATACATATTCAGATTCAATAAACACAAAACAGTGCAATATTTAAAGAACTTTTTCATATTAGTTGTTTTCTTTTATTAAATGTATGAAAGCATTTTCAAGTGAGGGAGAAATTTTTCTTATATCAGTAATAATTATGGAATTATCTTCCAGTATATTTCTGATTTTTCCGTCATTTCCGTCATGATTATCCGAAGCTACATTCAGTCTGTCGCCGAAGATCTGAATTTCAAATTCTGAATAATTTTTCAGTATCTGATATGCTTTTCTTACGGGTGTGCATACTACTTCATATATTATTTCATTCATCATGGATTTTATATTGTTCGGAGTATCCAAAGCAAGTAATTTCCCGTTATCAAGCATTGCTATTTTGTTAAACCTTTCAGCTTCATCCATATAAGGAGTTGATATAAGGACTGTAATATCCTCCTTAAGAAGATTGGACAGTATGATCCAGAATTCTCTTCTTGAAACCGGATCGACACCTGTAGTAGGTTCATCCAGAAATATTATTCTTGGTCTGTAAATCAGCGTGCAGGCAAGAGCAAGCTTTTGCTTCATGCCGCCGGATAATTTACCGGCAAGAAATTTCCTGAATTTTGTGAGCCGGGTAAACTGCAGCAGCTCATCCCTTCTTTTTTTAAAATCTTTCAGACCGTGAATGTCAGCGAGAAACTCTATGTTCTCATCTACGGTCAGGTCCGTGTACAAACTGAATTTCTGCGAAAGATATCCTATATCATTCTTTATTCTGTCAATCCCATGCGACAGATTTATCCCAAGTATATCAACTTCTCCTGAATCAGGCTTAAGAAGTCCGCAGAGTATTCTTATAAGTGTTGATTTTCCGGCTCCGTCCGGTCCGACGAGACCGAAAATGGTCTTGCTCTTGATTTCGATGTTAATATTATCGAGAGCCTTTAAATCTCCGTAATTTTTACTCAGGTTTCTGATGGATATTACATTTTCCAAACCGGCAATATCAGTTTAAAATTAATTTCGCATCGGCAGGCATTCCGGATTTCAGATCGAATTCGAAATTTGGTATGTTAATCTTGACTGCAAATACAAGCTTTGTCCTTTCTTCCTGCGTCTGAATGCTCTTAGGAGTGAATTCGGCTTCAGGTGAAATGTAAATAACCTCGCCTTTGTAAGTTTTATCTTTGTAAGTGTCTATGGTTACATCCGCTTTCTGACCCAGTTTTACTTTCCCCAGCTCTTCTTCAGTTACGTAAATATAAAGATCAACATTCTGAAGATCGGATAATTTCAGTACCGCAGCACCGGGTGTTACATATTCGCCTGTTTCAACGAATTTCTTTGATACGATTCCGTCTACCGGAGATTTGATGGTACAGTCTTCAATATTTTTTCTTATAAGGTCCACACTCACCATGTTTCTTTTGACATTTGCTTTGGCTGACTCTATTTCTTCAGGCCGTGTAATATTTTTTATCTTATTCAGATTCTCCTTTGCGCTGTTATACTGATTCAAAGTCTGTTCGTATTTTGTCTCGGCATCTTCAAACTGCTTCTTTGTTATGGTGTTTGATTCATATAATTTTTCAAGCCTGTCTTTGTCGGCTGTTGCCTGATCAAGAGCGATCTCTGCAAACTGAACCTGTTCTTCGGCAAGCTTTATATCTTCGGTTCTTGCACCGGCCTGAAGCAGTCTGAGCTGCGCTTCCGCCTGCTCAACACTTGCCTGCGCCTGCCTGAGCTGAATATCAAGGAGATCATGGTCAAGATACATTAGTACTTCATCTTTTTTAACCCTGCTTCCTTCATCTACCTGAATAACTTTTATCTGACCTGCCGTTTTTGAACTGATGGTCACATCTGTTGCTTCAATTGTGCCTGAAGCATTTATTTCATTCGCAGGTTTTTTATTTTCGCATCCGGAATGGATCAATAGGAATGAAATTAAAAGAAGAAGTAATTTTATTTTCATAAAGAATTAGTGTTGATGATCTGATTTCAGTTTATTCGGAAATTATATTATTTAAAGTCATACCAGAAAGTCAGCCTCGGAACTACCTGTGATGTAAATTTTTTAATTTGATTAGTTTTCGCCGTATATGAATTAAGCCATATATTCGGCATGAAATGAACATTTCCTGCGGGCATGAAATCCAGTCCGGCAGTCATAAAGCTCTGATAAAAGCCCGTCGAAGGATTATTTATGTTGCCGTTATAGAAATCATATCTTACAAAATATTTCAGCTCGCTTTCTATTATCCACTGATTGAAGTAGACACTGACTCCGAAAGGAACAACATCTGAACTGATTGTGGAATCAGTTGTATTGAAATTATTCTGGATCTGGAAAAAACTCTCTGCTCCAAGACTTACGTTATTGTTTCTGTATCCTGCGAAAGCGGCTATGGTTGTTTTACTCTGATCATTACCGAAGGACTGATAATCGGAATAAATATTAGCTACGATCTTCTTATCCACAAAACTTCCGAACAATGTTCCGTAAATTTTCTTATACTTATTGTTTTCAAATTTATTGCCGTTGCCGTTACCTACCATTGCAAAATATCCAAAGTCTTTCGCGTTGTCAAATACACCTGAAAGCATAATACCCAGATCCCTCGATCCGAGAATCCCGCGCTGACCCATTATGGTCTGCTCAATGGATCTGTATCCCCACCATTTCTGACTGATAAAGTCATATCCCGGAGTAGGCTGTACTCCAAGAGTCAGATTGGAATTTTTAAATATTTCTTTCCAGGTAATGAAAGCATCCCTGACATAAATTGCAAAATTACCGTCTGATAACGTATCAGGTCCGTCATAAGACAGAGAAAACCTTGTATCAAAATCTTCATTCAAAGAATAATCAAATCCTATATTTGTCCTTCTTAATGCAAAAGCATTGAATTCCTTTACATACTGAGTATACTGAAGACTGTTGCCGGTTGAGTCCCCTCCCGATTTATAAAAATAATCTCCGAAGAAAATACCCCAGACATTTACTTTAGACTTTTCCTGATTGCCCTGATTGGATTGTGAAAATGATTCACAGCTTACCGTAAAAACCAATATAAACAGAATAATTGTTTTCATTATTTCATTTAATTTAATTATTAATTGTTTATAAATTTAACTATTGTATTCAATAATAACAGTTACATAAATAGCGGGAAAAATTTTTTATTTAAAAATTATTCAATTGTAATAAAGCATTATTTTTAGGACTTTTGGTAAAAATAAATCCCCAACTATGAAAAACATTTTATTGCCTACTGATTTTTCCCCGAACGCAGATAATGCTTTGAATTTTGCAGTAGAAATAGCAAGAAAAATAGAAGGAAATCTGATACTTCTGCATGCTTACAGTGTTCAGCTTATAGATCCGAACATGCCTGCAGAGATCTATCTTTCTGCTTATCAGGAAGAGGAAAAGTCAGCGAAGGAAAATCTTGAAGAGCTGAGTAAAAGAATCTCAGAATCAAATAAGGATATAAACGGAAAAAATATTTTCACTACCGAGGCAATTGTAACTCAGGGGCTTGTGGTAGATGAAGTTCTGTCACTGATAAAAGATTTTAAGATCGATATTGTAATAATGGGTACTCACGGAGCGAGCGGAATCACCGAAATGATACTAGGAAGCAATGCCGCAAGTATTATAGAGAAAGCCACGGTTCCAGTGCTTGCCATTCCCGGAAATGCCGTATATAAGGAAATTAATAATCTTGTTTATGCTTATGATGATATTAAATCCGGCCTGCC
>CAZLOL010000002.1:50786-53998 GCA_964561045.1 uncultured Ignavibacteriaceae bacterium
ACTTTGCTGGATAAAATTTTCAGCAGGAGCCTTACAAAGAAGATGGCTTATCATACAAGGATTCCATTACTCGCTTTGCATATATAACTGTCAATTATCAATTATCAATTTTCAATTATCAATTATTATATTTTAATAAATAGACGTGAATGAATATTGTCCGGTATTGACAATCGAATTTAATTAACAATAAACTATTAACAATTAACTATTAACAATAAACTATTAACAATTAACTATTAACTATTAACAATAAACTATTAACTATTAACTACTAACTATTAACTATTAACATAAATCCTTGCCGGAAAAATTATTTTTAATCGACGCAATGGCAATGGTATACAGAGCATATTTTGCTATGATATCAAGTCCTCTCATTAATTCCAAAGGGAAGAATACTTCTGCTGTTTTTGGTTTTACAAACTCACTGATTAAAATTCTTGAAGAAGAAAAACCTGATCATATAGCCGTATGTTTTGATACGGCTGCACCGACATTCAGACATAAGGAGTTTCCTTTGTATAAAGCTCAGCGGCAGGAAATTCCGACTGATATGCCGTGGCAGATCGATAAAGTAAAGGAAGTTGTAAAAGCCCTCAATATTCCCATGATAGAACTTGACGGATATGAAGCTGACGATATCATAGGAACACTCGTAAAGCAGGCAGAGAAAGAAAAAGTAGTCAGCTATATGGTCACTCCCGATAAAGATTATATGCAGCTGGTTTCTGATAAGATATTCATGTACAAGCCGGCACGGAATCTGTACGGAAGCAAAATGTCTGAAGTAGAGATAATAGATAAAGAAGGAGTTAAGAAGAAATTCGGCGTAGAACCTGAAAAGGTCATTCAGGTACTCGGCTTAATGGGGGATACTTCTGATAATATTCCCGGGATTAAAGGTGTAGGTGAAAAAACAGCAACAAGTCTGATTCAGGAGTTCGGTACGATCGAAAATATGTATAAGAATATAGATAAGATCACAAAACCAAAACTAAAAGAAAATATTCTTTTGCATAAGAAAGATGCTCTCATGTCTGAAATGCTTGCGACTATAAAAACTGATGTCCCTCTGAAAATAAATTTTCATGATCTGAACAAAAAAGATGCTGATGCACGCACTCTCGTTTCCCTTTTTACCGATCTTGAATTTAAAACACTTACGAAGAAATATTCCAAAAGTGATAATTCTTCACCAGCTGAATCAAAAGAAGATCACTTGAATATAAAAGGAGTAAAAATCGAAAGTATTAAAGTTGATATTCAGGAGGCATCAAAGCATATCAGAACTATAAAAGATGTAAAGCATGAATACAAAATAATTAAAAATGATGCTGAATATATTCAGTTTGTGAAACTGCTCTCCGGACAAAGTCTTATCTGTTTTGATACAGAAACAGATGCACTGGATTCTATGAACTGCAACCTGGTAGGAATGTCATTTTCATTTGAAGAGAACAAAGCATATTATGTTCCTGTATCCGCCAGGGTATCCGGTAAGAGCGGGAAAAAGAACAGGAAGGAGGATTCGCTTTTTGATACTTCCATTAAAGTAAGTGATATAAGTGAATCCGGAATTGATCTTGAATTTGCTATTGAAAAGATCAAACCGGTTCTGGAAAGCAAAAAAAATAAATTTGTCGGGCAGAATTTAAAGTATGATTATCTCGTGATGAGAAACTATGGTATTGAAATGCAGAATTTATTTTTCGATACACTGATCGGTTCTTTTATTTTAAGGCCTGACGGTTCACATGATATGGATTCTTTATCAGAGAAATATCTTAACTATAAACCTGTCTCTATTAAAGAGCTAATCGGTAAAGGCAAAGAACAGATCACTATGGACAAAGTTGATATAAATATAGCAGGTGAATATGCAGCGGAAGATGCCGATGTGACATTGCAGTTGTTCTACAAGATCCGTTATGAACTCGGTAAAATAAACATGCTTAAGCTTTGCGACGAAGTTGAATTTCCATTAATAAAGGTTCTGGCTGAAATGGAGTTTGCCGGATTTAAAGTTGATGAGAAAATATTGCTTATCATAAACAAGGAAACCGAAAGGCTTATAAAGGAATTTGAAGAAAAGATTTATAAAGCTGCCGGAGAGAAATTCAACATTAACTCCACGCAGCAGCTTGCAGACATACTTTTTAAGAAGCTGAATCTTACACCTGTCAGAAAAACAAAAACAGGATTTTCAACTGATGTTAAGGTACTGGAAGAATTAAAATATCAGCATGAGATCGCATCACTGCTTGTCGATTACCGTATACTTACAAAACTTAAGTCTACATATTTAGACGGTTTAAAAAAAGCAGTTAATCCGAAAACAAAAAGAGTCCACACTGTATTTAATCAGATCGCAGCGGCAACAGGCAGAATCTCAAGCAATGATCCCAATCTGCAAAATATTCCCATAAGGACAGATGTCGGAAGAAGCATAAGGAAAGCTTTTATTCCGGGGGATAAATCATCTGTCATTATGTCCGCTGATTATTCACAGATAGAATTAAGGATCATGGCTCATTATGCCGATGATGAGAATATGATAAATGCTTTTAAAAGGAATCATGACATTCATACAGAAACTTCTATGAGAATTTTTAATCTGCATTCGAAAAATGATGTTACACCTGGTATGAGAAGGAAAGCAAAGGAAGTTAACTTCGGGATCATTTACGGAATAGGTGCATTCGGACTGGCAAACAGACTTGAAATAAAAAACTCTGAAGCAAAGGATATTATTGACAGATATTTTAAAGAATATCCGAAAGTAAGGGATTATATGGACAGGACAAAAAAATTTGCTCATGATAACGGTTATGTTGAAACTATAAAAGGAAGAAGGAGATATCTCAGTCAGATAAATAATCAGAATGCTGCAGCGCGGGCTGAAGATGAAAGAGCTGCCATCAACATGCCTATTCAGGGGACGGCAGCAGATATGATAAAGATTGCTATGGTGGATATTTATAATGAATTTGTAAAGAATAAGCTTGAATCAAAGATGCTTCTGCAGGTTCATGATGAACTGGTATTCGAAGTAAAGAAAACCGAACTTGAGAAAGTAAAGAAGATTGTTATTGACAAAATGAAGAATGCAATTAAACTGAATGTCCCGATTGAAGTGGAAGTTGGTGTCGGGGATAACTGGTTTGAAGCACACTGATTCAATTATCAATTATCAATTATCAATTTTCAAT
>CAZLOL010000002.1:54098-64273 GCA_964561045.1 uncultured Ignavibacteriaceae bacterium
TTAACTCTTAACTTTTAAATATTAAATCATAACTTTTAAACATTAACTCTTTACACTTAACTTTAACAGAATACTCAATACTCAATACTAAATACTCATTAATCAATACTCTTAACTCAATACTTATTAAAATGAGATTATCTGTGGCCGAAATTAAAGATATCAAAGACGCGGTTTATTTTTTTGATAAAGATGCCAAGATCTATTTATTTGGTTCAAGAACAGATGATAATAAAAGAGGAGGCGACATAGATTTACTGATTATATCAAAAGTTTTGGAGCAAAAAGACAAGTATAGAATTTATTCAAAAATTCTTAATACTCTTGAGGAGCAAAAGATTGATATTATAATTAATGACGGAAAAGGTACAAACTATTTCATAGGTGAAGCACTTAAAAACGGTTTGCAGTTATGATAAAGGATAATTTAAGATATATTAAAGAGGATCTTGTCAATTTAAAACGAATGAGTGATTCTATGGATATTGCCTTAAGATTATCGGAGAAAATCAAACTGAAAAACTCTTTCAATGATAAAGAAATGTTAATATTCGATTCCCTGACCTCCAGATTTTCAAGGTTAAGTGATATAATTGTACAAAAAGTTTTAAGAACTATTGATATAATAAACTTAGAAGACAAAGGAACTATACGGGACAGACTAAACAGAGCGGAGAAAAACAATTTGATAAAAAGTGCAGATAAATTCGCCGAAATAAGAAAATTGAGAAATGATATTACACATGAATACATTCCTGAAGAAATGATCAATATATATAAACAAGTTATAAGATATTCGCCGGTTTTGAAAGACACTGTAAAGAGAATAAATAAATATTGTAAAGAAAACTATAAAATATAGTATGATGTGTATTTTAAATTTTAATTTTTAACTCAATACTCAATACTCATTACTCTTAACTCTAAACTCTAAACTCATATCTATGATCATTGTAACAGGCGGTGCGGGATTTATCGGAAGCGCTTTGGTGTGGAGACTTAATCAGCTCGGAAAGGAAGACATCATTATTGTGGATGAATTCGGAAAGGATGAGAAATGGAAGAATATCATGCATCTTAAGTATGCTGATGTTTTTGACAAAAATGATTTCGGGCACATGGTGCAGTCTGATTTTTTGAAAAATTTTGAGATCGATACAATCTTTCATCTCGGAGCATACAGTTCGACTACAATTAAAAACTTTGACAAGCTTCTGAAGAATAATTACGAGTATTCAAAATTCCTGTGCGAGAAGGCACTGGACAATAACATCAGATTCATATATGCATCTTCTGCAGCTACTTACGGCGACGGTTCACTTGGATATGAAGATGACGAAAGCAAGCTTCATACACTAAGACCACTTAACGGATATGGATATTCCAAGCACATGTTCGATCTATGGGCTAAGAGAAGCAGAGTTCTTGATAAGATCGTCGGGTTGAAATATTTCAATGTTTATGGTCCGAATGAATACCACAAGAAGGATATGAGAAGCGTTGTAAATAAATGTTATCATCAGATAAAAGAAACCGGGAAAGCCAGGTTATTTAAGTCTGCAAACCCGGAATATAAAGACGGCGAACAAAGCAGGGATTTTCTTTATGTCAAAGATGCAGTGGATATGACTTTGTACTTTTGGGATAATAAGATAGTAAGCGGTATCTATAATATAGGCACCGGCGAAGCAAACAGTTTTCACCAGTTTGTAAATCCTGTATTCAAAGCGCTCGGTCTTAAGGAAAATATTGAATACATAGACATGCCTGAAATTTTAAAGGAAAAATATCAGTATTATACAAAAGCTGATATAAGCAAGCTTAGAAGCGCCGGATACATTAATCACGTTACGAAAATTGATGAAGCAGTTACCGATTATGTGAAGAATTATCTGAATTCAGAAAACCAGTATCTCAGTTAGCAGTTAATTATAAAATAATTTCATTTAATTTCTAATACATAATAATAAATATTTAATCATGAAAATAATTTTAACTATAGTAGTTACCTTATTACTCTCCGGTAATATTTTAGCGCAGGATTTGCCTCATTACATGACAGATAAAGAAAAAGAGATTTACAAAACGTATGTTCCTCCTTTCACGATTACAGATGAAATAACTCCCCCACCGACTCCTGTCAGGACGATGGCTGAATGGGAAGAGATACAGGGAATTATAGTTGCATGGACGTCATATACAACCATCATAAGGCAAATAGTGGATTATGCACAGGACGAAGGACTGGTTTTCATCGTTTGTTCGGATTCGAATTCGGTAAAAACTTTTCTTACAAGCGGAGGTGTTCCTCTTACGAACCTGAAGTTTGTGATCACATCATTTAATTCCGTATGGTGCAGAGACTACGGTCCATGGGCTGCATATTCCGGAATCTCAGACAGCCTTAAAATGATTGACTGGATATATAACAGACCAAGACCTCTTGATGATCAGGTGCCTGTGGGGTTTGCTGCTTATATGAATCTTCCGATATATCAGGCGATCAGCTCTCCGAATGATTTCATACATACGGGTGGTAATTTCATGGTCGACGGAAACGGAACGGGCTTTTCTTCGAAGCTTGTATTAAATGAAAATCCGTCCAAATCAGAATCTCAGATCAACAATCTATTCTCAAGCTATCTTGGCATTAACAGGTATATAAAAATGGAGACTCTCCCCTATGACGAGATCCATCACATTGACATGCATATTAAATTACTTGATGAGGAAACATTGCTTGTCGGTCAGTACCCTGCCGGTGTTGCCGACGGTCCGCAGATTGAAACAAATCTTCAGTATGTACTTAGTAATTTTCAAACCTGTTACGGCAGACCTTATAAAGTTGTGAGGATCCCGATGCCGCCGAGTTCTTCCGGTCAGTATCCTCCGAGTTCAAATTATTTTACTTATACAAATTCTGTATTTGTAAACAAAACAGTGATCGTTCCCATTTACGGATTATCGCAGGATACAACAGCATTAAGAATTTACAGGGAAAATCTGCCGGGTTACAGGATAGTGGGGATTAACTGCAATTCAATGATATCCGCTCTCGGAGCCATACATTGCATTACAAAAGAAATCGGTGTTAACGAACCGGTATTTTTTTCACATGCAAAACTTATAAATACGCTGAACACTACTTCACCTTATGAAGTTAAGTCTTACATAAAAACGAAATCCGGAGTTGCATCTGCGAAAGTATACTGGAGAACAGACACAACACAGGCTTATAATACAGTGAACATGACTCAGTCTCTTGATACATTCAGGGCAAGCATTCCTGCACAGGCTCTCGGTACAAAAATATATTATTATATTTCAGCAACATCAAATTCAGGAAAGACAAGTACAAAGCCTTTGACTGCCCCGGCAGGTTACTTAAAGTTTGCAATTGATAATCCGACATCGGTCATTCAGAATAATACTATTCCCGGAAATTTCAGTCTGAGTCAGAATTATCCAAATCCTTTCAATCCAACTACTCATTTGGAATTTGGAATTCCCGATTTGGGATTTGTAACGCTGAAAGTTTATGATGCACTGGGAAATGAAGTTAAAATTTTAGTAAATGAAAATAAACCTGCGGGAAAGTATACTGTAACATTCGACGGAAGTAATCTTTCGAGCGGAATTTATTTTTACAGATTGACTTCCGGTAATTTCAGTGCGGTAAAGAAGATGACTTTTATAAAATAGTTTTTCTTTTAAAGGATGCTTTCTCTAAAGGAAAGCATCCTTTTTATCTTTACTAAGGAAAATAAGTTATGAAAATATTTTATTACCTGTTTCTGCTTCTATCACTTCTTTTATTTACAAATCTTTATTCACAAAGCGGCTGGGTGGCTCAGCAAAGCGGAGTAAGTGTTTCACTGAATTCAGTTTATTTTGT
This sequence comes from uncultured Ignavibacteriaceae bacterium, assembly GCA_964561045.1. Classification (GTDB taxonomy): domain Bacteria; phylum Bacteroidota; class Ignavibacteria; order Tepidaquicellales; family Tepidaquicellaceae; genus JAGPCH01. Next base: position 57,994 of record CAZLOL010000002.1, read on the forward strand.
TAATGCGAATACCGGCTGGATCTGCGGTGACAGCGGGAAAATTATTAAAACTACTGACGGAGGAATTAACTGGTTTCCCCAATCCTCATCTACATTTTATCCCTTGATGTCAGTTTTTTTCATTAATGATAATACAGGATGGTGTTCGGGTGGTACGGCAGATTTTAATTTATTTGTTAACAGAAAAATCGTCACTAAGACAACTAATGGTGGCACAAACTGGTTCACGGCTTATTTTGAAAATTCAGCCTGGACAAGATTTGGAGAAATTTTTTTTACGGACGAGTTTAACGGCTGTGTCGCTGAACAGGGAGGTTCAGGTTCAGGAACCGCCGGGGCTATACTTAAAACAACAAACGGAGGAGCCAGCTGGCAGTACACTTATGGAGGTTATTTCCATGATTTGCAATTAACAGATCATAGCATTGGATATTCTTTAAGCCAATATGCTGATGACACAGGGCATGATACTGCTTACATATTAAAAACAACAAATGGAGGATTATCCTGGGTTGAGAAATATAAACAGAACATGATGGTCTTTTTTTCAAATTCATTTATCAACAATAATACAGGCTGGATTGCCGGATTTGACTGGAATTCAGGTTCCGCTGTCGGTAAGATTTTTAAAACATTTGATGGTGGCTCTTCATTTGTCACATATGACGTTAATCTTTACATTCAAGACATAATTTTTTTAGATGAAAGAAATGGCTGGGGATGCTCCAGTCAGATATACCACACAACTAACGGCGGTGTAAACTGGATCTGGCAACAGGGATATTTGGGTTCACATTATAATTCTATTTTTTTTATTGACACTTTGAGTGGCTGGGTTTCTGCAGACAATGGAAAAATCTTTACCACAGTTACAGGTGGCATAAATCCGGTTAATAACTCTTCGACTAATTCAATTTCAAATTATCAGCTTTATCAGAACTACCCGAATCCGTTCAATCCAAGTACAGTCATCAATTACGAGTTACGAGTTACGGGTTTTGTGACACTGAAAGTATTTGATGCACTGGGAAATGAAGTGGCAACATTGGTTAATGAAAAGCAAAATCCGGGAACGTATGAAGTGGATTTTGACGGCAGTGGGTTATCGAGCGGGATTTATTTTTATAAACTGAAGGCGGGAACATTCTCCGAGACAAAGCGAATGATCCTTTTAAAGTGATTCTGCTGATAAAGCCGGCAGAGAACTTATAATATATTATAATATAATGGAGTTTTATGAGAAAAGTTTTTCTTTGCATTATAATATTTTGTTTATTTATACAATTTTTACAGGCACAGCCCTGGCGAAATCCGCTTAAGATCTGCAGGAGCTCTAACGGATCAGACTTCAACAGCATACAGACCTTTCAGGACTCATCCGGAGTTCCGAATGTAATAATGCTTCCTTCAGGAGTTTTGATCAGCGCGTTCCAATGGTTCAGACAGCCGGTAGGCTCCCCTTCCTGGGACAGGGTAGCAGTAAAGTTTTCTTCTGACTCCGGAATCAGCTGGACACAGCCGCAGCCTATAGTTGTAAACGGCTTGCCCGGAAATTTCACCAGACCATTTGACCCGACACTTGCAGTTACAGACAACGGAAGGATCAGAATCTATTTTTCTGACGGTATGACAATGATCCCCGATACATCGGTAAATACTTACTCTGCAATTTCTGATGACGGAATTAACTACACTCTTGAACCGGGGATAAGATTCACGCTTCCTGACAGACCGGTGATTGATCCTGCCGTAATAAAATTCAGAGGTCTGTGTCATCTTGTAAATCCTTTTACTAATCAGACTTCCGGAGGCGCATTCCATAATATTTCAAATGACGGGCTTAACTTTACACGCGTTGCTGATATTCCCTCGGACAATGCGCACAGCTGGATAGGGAATTACATGATAAAGGATACAAATGAACTTCGCTTTTACGGAAGCGGTATGGGGATCTGGTATGCATACAGCCCGAACGGAGGCACATGGTCGTCATACTTTTCTACAAATGTTACGGGAGGCGATCCTTCCGTACTTAAACTTTCCGAATCGAATTATTTAATGATATATACAGGTCCTCCGTATTCTACTTCCATTTCTTCAAATTCAAATAGTGTCAATGATTTTTATTTATATCAGAATTATCCTAACCCTTTTAATCCTGTTACAAATTTGGAATTTGGGATTTCGGATTTGGGATTTGTTACGTTGAAAGTTTTTGATATCACCGGAAATGAAATTGCTTTTTTAATTAATGAAAACAAAAATCCCGGTATTTACAAAGTTGTGTTTGATGGTAGTAATCTGTCAAGCGGAATTTATTTTTATAAATTAACAGCAGGAGATTTTTGTAAGACTAAGGGAATGTTACTTTTAAAATAAATAACTTTCCAACTCAATAATGTTTTTATTAATTGAACATTGATCATTGTAAATTGAACATTGATAAAACATACTCTTTCGGATCAGCCTGCCCGTTGAGTTCGACTCTTAATCCCGTAGGAGCATTTACATTATTGACCACAAAATCCAGTGTGTTAATGCCTTCAACAAATCCTTCAGTGATCTCAAAAGGAAACATTCCGTAATATGCTTCTACCGGAGTGTAATATCCCGTACTTTTTCCGTTTATCAAAATATCAACTCCGTTATTATCGCTCGACCATAATCCTCTTATAACCGCAGTTGTGTGTTTGAATTTTGACAAATCAAATTCAGTCCTGTAAACATACAATCCGACCTCATTGAAATTAACAGCATCTGTTCTCGGAGCAATCCATTTAGAAAACCGGCTGTTAGGCAGCCATCTGTCCATTGGAAATCCAGTTGAGAGTGAGACTTTTGTCTCAGGTCCGGGATAACTCTTATCTGCACTTGAAATTAAAATATAATGTTCATCATCAGATCCGTCAGGAAGAACTTCCCTTTGACTGTTCATGCCTGTATTATACAGATCAGGTATGGTCATAGATCCGTGAGAAATTACTGCAAGGCTGTATAAGAATAAAATGCTTTTAATAAATATGTTCATGGGTAATGTTTCATAAAATTAATTTAATATAACATCATATAAAAGATATATTTCAATTTCACAAAATGAAAAAATTGCAATTTGACAATTCTTAGTTTTAATAATATTTTGTTTCCGGTTTTAACTTAGAATTAATCTGAGGGGGGTAAATCAAATGATAAGAGCACCGCCGGTTGAAAAGCTTCAGGATAAACAACGAAAGAAAATATTTTGTTAGTGTTGGCCGCCGGACAAAATAATAAATACAATTTTTATGATCTTAGGATCTATGAAAAATAAGGCCGGATTAATTTTAATAAATATTTTACTAACATTTAAAATTATAAGCCATGAAAACGATGATTATCTCAACTTTAGTTTTACTAAATGTTTTATTAAGCAGTTCAGTTTGTTATGACAAAGAAATCAGCAATGCAAAGGATAAAGAATCTTATGCCGAGAATGTTCACATGTATATATGCATTGAAGCATTGAAATTGCTGAAAGACAGATTCCTTCAGAATGATTTTTCACAGTTAGAAAATCATATCGGAACGATGTCTGATATTGGAACAAGGCAGTGGCAGACAGAAAAGATCACAACCGGCGCTTACAGGGAAGATCTGGAGGATGTAGTAAACGATATCAGAGGTCCGTTAGGACTTGAAGCCAGCTGTTCTCATTTCTGGAATGCTGATGACCGGTCCGATGGTGATCACAGTCTGACGCATCTCTCCGGTATTGGAGTCTTTCCAAATGCATATACAAAAATTACGAAGTATATCAGCGGTCAGTGGTTTCGCTGGTCAAATGGTTACCATGAAAGATTATACATTAATTATCTTCATACTGACGGTAAAGTTTACAGATACAGCTATCACACAAGAGGACTCATTAATTTTTATAAGACGAAAACTATATTTCTTCACAGCAAAATAAATTCATTAGGACAGGAGGAGATCATAGATCAGGAAGTTGTTTTAACTGATTATGTTTTCCATAAGATCGTATGGGAAGTACTTGGAAGAATGGCACATCTTAAGGGAGATATGTCAGTTCCGGCACATGCACATAGTGACGTTCATATCAGACCGCTTGACGGAGGTGACTGTTACCACAATTATATTGATGACGGAGCTTACACAATTTACAACTGGCAAACGGCTAAGAATGATGGCGGATACATAAACCCCTATGATACAGGCAACGACCCTGTCAGGTATCTCATGTATTCAACTAACCAGCTTGCAGATCATTATCCGAGCGGACCGGATTGTCTTGAAATTCCCCAGAAGCATTCAGGTGATAACAATCTTCCGGGCGGAACTTACCCGATATTGAATAATTATTACCAGCAGCTCGGACCTCCTCCGCAGAATATTACAAATACTTATCAGGAAGGACAGCATTGTTTTAATTTTGCGATTCGGGCAACTGCAGGATTGTTTTACTGGTTTGCTGTCGAAACAGGTATGATCGCACCTGATCCAGGGGCATTTCCGGTGATCAGTTCCTTTACAAAGAATCTCCCGGACAACACAATATTCAGAGGCGAAACCCTGAGACTTATCTGCAATGCATCAGGTTCTAATCTTAATTACAACTGGTTTTACAGGATTTGTAATATTAGCAACTGGTGCACGCTTCCGGTTAACGGTCTCTCCTTTAACCAGAATAATTATGCATATTCCATTTCGAACTATTATTTCAGCAACAGGTGGACCTGCAGTTATTATGATTCTTTATGTAATGCCGGTGTATCCTATAACCGTGATTTTTATGAGAATCCGCTTGAAGTAATGGTTGGTGTGACAGTATCAAACCAATTCGGGCAGGATACAAAATTCTATGATTTAAATCTGACTGAAAAGTTCGTTCCGTTCAACGGTATCAGACCGCCGGTTCCGCCGGTATCCGGCTGTCCTGTTTTGTTTACAAAAGATACTAATGGTTATAAATGTGAGAACAATATTTTGCATTATTCTTCTATTGAAGAATACAAAGGCACAGACATTGAGGATAAGATCGTACTGGTCAACAAGCCATTTCTTGATACTATAAACAATTCTTTCTCTTTTGCAATTGATGAGACATTGAACGACATTGACTATTTTGACAGGATTAGTCTGTTGTGCGTAGATCACCCAAAAGATTTTATACTAGCAGTTACAAAGTATAATGATATAGTTCTGATAGATCCTTTCGGAATTAATTCAGCAGAATATGCTGAGAAGAACGAAACTGATATAACATCTCTGATTCAATTTGATTCAGCATTTGACAAAAAAGTAGAAGGATTTGAAAAAGAAATAATAAACTTAAGATACAAAACTATCGGGAGAGTTAGTTCAAAAGATAAACTGATCAAAGAGCTTCTGAAAGCAAATTCCCCTTCTGATAAAATCAGAAATATAACTGACAGTACTGCTCTCATACTTGATCCTGCTGATTCTGATAATCATAAAATAACAAATAACAAAAGACCATCAGGTTACATTTCAATTACAGATACTTCAGGCAACAAGATAACTGAAGATATCGATTTTGCAAGAAGAGTGCTCAGATCAATAGTAACGCTTCCTGTATTGTCCGGTAATAATATTTCCCGTGCATCACTTGTATTCAAAGACGTATTTGGTTTGTCCTATTGCGCATCAGCGGAATTACTATACGGAGGTTATAATGAAACAAAGCTCGATCTATTCGAAGCCGAAAATTCATTGACAGGTAATATTCTTAAATATCTTCAGAAAGAAGACAAAGCTTATGCTGAGCTTGACAGCAGTTCCTTCATAACCCTGAAATTCAGAAATACAAAAAAGGAAATACCAAAAGACTGGGTGCGGGATTATGTTATGGTCATTAAAGGCAGAACTGAAATTACTGATCTTCAAAATGCTTTTTCAGAAGACAGTATTGATGATACTGTTCAGTTAAAAGAAAATCCGGACAGATTCGAATTGAAACAGAATTTTCCTAATCCTTTCAACCCGGTCACGAATCTGGAATTTGGGATTCCGGATTTGGGATTTGTTTCACTGAAAATATATGATGCTCTTGGTAAAGAAGTTACTACATTAGTTAATGAAACATTAAGTCCGGGAAAATATAAAGTTGAATTCAACGGAAGCAAATTGTCAAGCGGGGTTTATTATTACAAGCTGAAGGCAGGAAGATTTGAAGTGATAAGGAAAATGTTGCTGATTAAATAAGTATTGGGTATTAGTCACTTACAAGTTAAATTCTACTCAAAATGGTAAGAAAATTTTTTAA
>CAZLOL010000003.1:0-57657 GCA_964561045.1 uncultured Ignavibacteriaceae bacterium
ACAGAGTTTTTCACAGAGTCTCGCAGAGTTCTTTACTCCTTGAAACTCTGCGCTCACTCTGCGAAACTCTGCGGTTAAAAAAAACGAGCACTTAAAACTTTTTTGGTTCTGGCTATGCCAGTTTATGTATTAGGTATTGTTCAATTTTTATTATTCATTACTCAATACTCAATACTCAAAATTCATTATTCATTATTCATTATTCACTATTAATTACTCAATGCTTAAATACATTTAATCTGCTATGGAAATTTGATTTGAAGTTTTATATTTTAACTTAAAGGAATAATTCAACCCTCGCAATAATCATTCGATCTGTAATTAAATTTCATTTCGTATTGTTAACTAAATTATCCGAATGATTCAAAACTAAATCAATATTCAATTATCCTGTAAACTTCCAATGTTATGGATAAAAAATTAAAACTTTCAACTGCATTATATTTAATATTTTTACTCACATCATTCTCATCAACATCATTTTCTCAGTTTGTTGATTTTGGAAGAAACAAGGTTCAGTATACTGAATTCGACTGGCATATACTTCAGACTGAGCATTTCCAGATCTATTATTATAAAGAGGCAAAAGAGCTTGCTGAAATCGGTGCATTTTATGCTGAAGAAAGCTATAAAAAACATCAGCAGGATTTCAATCACTCGCTGATAGACACCGTTCCGATGATATTTTACGCATCGCCTTTACATTTCAAGCAGACAAATACAACAGCCGGTTTCATTCCGGACGGGGTCGGAGGTTTTTTCGAATTCATTAAAGGAAGAGTAGTAATTCCATTCGAAGGTTCGCTCGAACAGTTCAGACATGTTATCGAGCATGAGCTTACTCACGTTTTCATGACCAGCAAAATTAACAATATTCTTACTACACACCGTAAGACAGCCGGAGCAGCGCCTCCTTTATGGTTTACGGAAGGTCTTGCGGAATTCTGGTCAACCAAGTGGGACACACAGGCTGATATGGTTCTCAAAGATGCCGTGCTTACAGGTTATCTCCCGGGTCTCAGTGACTGGGAAAGGATTTACGGCACCTATCTTATGTATAAATTCGGACAAAGAGTGATTATGTATATTGCAGACAATTACGGTGAAGACAAGGTTCTTCAGCTGATGGAAAACTTCTGGAAAGATGAGAATTTTTCCAACGTAATGCAGATGACCATTGGCAAAGATTACTCTTCATTTGATAAGGATTTTTTATACTATCTTGAAAAAACATATTATCCTGAATTAAAAGATCTGGACAATCCTTCACAGGTCACGGAAAATATTCACACTGAATCCTTTGCGCACAAGCCGACATATTACGGCGGCAACGGTAAAAAAGAAATATATTATATAGGAAATAAAACCGGATTTATGAGTGTTTTTAAAATACCTGTAAATTCACGTGAAGGACCTGAACTCGTAATTGAAGGAGAGACAAGTGATGAATTTGAATCGTTTCATTTTTTCAGAACAGGAATGGATGTATCGAAGTCCGGTCAGCTTATATTTGTAACACAGCAGGGAAATCAGGATGCTCTGCATGTCTATGATACAAAGAATGAAAAAATAGTGACCAATTATTCATTTAAGGATATAGTCAGTATTGGTTCTCCTTCCTGGAGCTCTGACAATAAAAAAATAGTTTTCCCGGGATCTGACTACGGAGGAAGAACCGATCTTTACATTTTCGATATCCCTTCCAATGATCTCAAAAGACTTACGAATGATTATTATGATGACAGGGATCCGGATTTTTCTCCGGACGGTAATTTTATTGTTTTCTCTTCTGACAGAACAACATACGGAAATGAGAAAAGTTATAATTTATTTTTGTATAATATAAAAACAGGAAGCATTGATTATCTTACTCTCGGAAAGCAGATTGATTATTCTCCGCATTTCTCCGATGACGGAAAGAAAATAGTATTCACTTCGAATGCAAACGGACCTCAGAATATCTGGATGATAGAACTTGGGGAATCTCTTGTATCCGAACCCGTGAAGACAGGGACTAATTCTATATCCGAAAAAATTCCACTTAATTATGATAACCTGGAAATGAAACAGATTACAAGTTTTATAACTGCTGCTTATGATCCGAAATGGTGCGGTAAAGATAAGATAGTATTTTCCACTTTTGAAAAAGGCTCGATCAATATAAAGATGCTGAGAAATATTCAGGAAAGATATGACAGCAGTAAGATAACAAAGAAGGTTGATCTTACTAAAAAAGAAGAGAACTGGACTGCGGATAAGATAAAAAGCATACCGAAGAAAAATTCACTTACTTATGAAAAAAGATTTTCTCTTGATGTAGCGACGACTGCACTGACAGTAGATCCTGTTTTCGGAGCAAATACCGGCGGTATAATTTCTTTAAGCGATCTTCTCGGTAATGAAAAATATTATTTTCTGATCTTCAACAATTCCAACGGCGATGCGGAATTCTGGAAAAGCTTTAATATTGCGATCTCAAAGATATCAACGGAGAAGAGGATGAATTATGCTTACGGAGTTTATCATTTATCAGGAAGGAGATACGATCTGCAGGATTACAACTCATCTTATTATGAAAGACTGTACGGAGGATATCTCAGCTTATCTTATCCGCTTTCATTTTTCAGAAGACTTGATCTGACCGTTGGTCTGGCGCAGTCAATAAGAAGTTATGATTTTATAGACAACAGCCGTTCGCTGCTTCTGACGAATCTGATCAGTTATGTAAGGGACAATACATTATGGGCTTACACAGGTCCTTTGGACGGGGAAAGGCTGAATCTAACGCTTGGGTATACAACTGACATTGCCAATTCCAACATAAATTATTACTCGTTCTTTTTTGATTACAGAAAATACCTTCGTGTTGCAAATCCTTCAGCCCTTGCTCTCCGGGCTCAGTTATTTTTAAACGAAGGAAAGGAAGCCAGAAGATTTTTCATGGGAGGAAGCTGGTCGCTGAGAGGCTGGCCAATAAATTCAATCAGAGGAAGCAAGATGTGGCAGGCAAACGTTGAATTCAGATTCCCGCTGCTGAATATTGTCGCTATTAGGTTTCCTTTAGGAATTGGTTTCGATTTCCCCGGTATAAGAGGGGGAGTTTTCTTTGATGTCGGAAAAGCATGGGATAATAATTATCAAAATAGAATTACTTATGGTGATTTTGGAGTCGGCGTAAGGATGAATGCATTAGGACTTGTTGTACTGAGATACGACATTGGAAAAAGGATCGAGAATGATTTCAAACAGATACAGGGGGATATTTTCCAGCAGTTTTATTTCGGGTTTGATTTCTGATCTGCACATAATATATGACTTTACTACTCAGTCAATTTGATTACATAGTGTCTGAGAAATATTTATATTAAACTAGGTTCATTTACACAAAAAAAATTTAATCCCCTATCAAAAATTCAGACTGCCACTGAATCTTTCAAAACTGTATTTAATAATTTTCGTCCGGCATTAACTTTGCTCTACCATTTAAGTCTTTCCGGCGTAATTATTTTTTGTGACTTCTAAAAACAGCAAGTCAGACATTCTTGTATGACAATAACTTGAAAATTATATTGAAAATGACAGACAAGAATGTCTGACCTGATTATTTAAAGGAATTTTCAAAGGATTCTTTTTAGTAAAAACGAACATAACAGTTTTTACTCGTAAAATTACAGCTTTACCTTTTATTTTACATGAATTACTATTTTGGAAGAGATGGATGAAATAAAAGAGTTGGAAGAGAATTTCCGCTTTTATTTGTGTCATAAAATTATGGATGAATTGTACGAATGGTATAAAATTCCTATGTAGTGAAGGAGTAACTTACTGAACTCACTTTACTCACGCAAAAGAATTATTATCAATACAAAGCAGGTCCATCACTTTCCCTGCAATGAAATCCGCAAGGTCATTGAAATCTTTCGGATTGTATTCGAAGCTCGGCATAGCAGGAACTATCTTTCCGCCTGCATCGAGTATCCTCATCATGTTTGCAAGGTGAATTTTATTTACGGGTGTTTCCCGCGGAACAATGATCAGAGGTTTTGAATATGAAAAAGCATAATCAGCGCACTTCTCTATCAGGTTTTTGCTTTCGCCGTTGGCTATGCCTGCAAGGAAACCCATGGAGCAGGGTGAAACGATCATTCCCGAACTGATATATTTGTTTGTGAATATCTCGGATTTAAGATCAAGGTTATTATGAAAAGTCACTGTCGATTTTAACAGCATGATCTCCGGGAAGAGCGAAGTTATGTTGGACTGTTTAAGATCGACTCCGCACTCTTTATATAAAGTGTAAATCGCATATTCGGACAATATAAGGTCTACATTAAAATCATTCATCAGCAGAGCCCGGAGCATTCGCAGTCCGTAAATAGCGCCGCTCGTGCCAGTCATTGCCAGTATGATATTTTTTCCTTCGCCATTGATTTCCTTTATCAGAGGTGATGTTTCTGTCTGTATGCCCAAAGAGGCTTTTTCTTTAGCCATGATGTAAGATTAATTTCTGTTTAATAGAATAGATACAGTTGTAAAAAGTAAAATAGTTATTATTACAAATATAATGTTTTGAAATACAAAAATCTGAATCAAAAATAAAATAAATCCCAAGATCATTGCAATGAAGATCTCAATGAATTTGGATGCCGAACTGAACTTTGTGCTTTCAAGCGTAAAAGGATAGGTCTTGTCAAACAGCAATGAAACGGAATTTATAAAGTATATCCCGGATGTAATATAAAGTATATTCAAGATCACGGCAGTAAAGTCAGCTTTAAAGCTCAGCAGTATCGTAATTAAAATAATTAAAGGAAATATAAATGCAGTATAAATAAATTTGTCTGAACCTTTTATGATACATCTTTTTTCTTTTATGGGAAGTGAATCATAAATCCACTCCGTGTTGACCGAGCTTTCATCGAGTATTTTTGTATTGGATATCAGAAGTCTGGAGCACATTATTAGAGTAAATGTTATTGACGGGCTTAATACAATTATTGCGGTTTTAAAGAAAGAATCCGCGCGTGAGTTTATATTAAAGAAAAGGAGATTCTGTGAACCGGATATCATTCCAATTATAACAAACAGCAGAGGCATGAATATGATCGGTATGTATTTTACTCTGAGAAATTTAGAATTCCGGAATTGATTCATTACAAGTTCAAATGAAGCACGCTCATAATTGTTTGAGAGTATATATCTGTCAATAAAAGTTTTTAAAAATGTCAGATCGAATTTAGGTTTGGATATATTTCTTTTTGTATTCAATGCTCTGACCGTATCTGCCAGCGCATAATAATTTCCCGAAATAAACCTGAAGAGCAAAAAGAAAATTCCTCCTGCCATTCCCGCGCAAGCTATGAAATATACAGCATCATAAACTGCATTTGAGAAAAATGTCTGAGGAAGATATTTTACAATGCTTAAGTTCAGTAAGTTTTCCTTTACGTGAAATTCATTAGGCAGAGATTTTACGCGGGATGCAAGAGTTGATGAGTAAAATATGAATACAAAAAAAAGGATCTGCAGAAAATTCAGTATTAGTGTCGCTTTTTCTTTAAAAAATTTCAGGGCAAAAATGTATATAAGAACAAGTATTCCGACTGAAAAATATCCGAACATTATATCCACAGCAAGAAACGCAAGTGTTCTAAATAAATTATGATCTATGAAATAAAAGAATATAACCTGCGGAATTGCCGGAGAGAGTATGAAGAATAATAGAAAGATAACTGCTGAAAGGAATTTCGATTTGAATACGGATGAACTTTCTACCGGCAGAGCTCTGAGCACGACAATGTTTCTTGAAGCTAAGAATAGATTTTCAAAATCAGTAAGTACTATCAAAGCTAAAAGGAACAGGTTTGAAATCAGCGCAAGTATGACGTAGCTTCTTTCGTCAAAAGCCGTAAAGTAATTATAGGAAAGTATTGTATTGGCAAACAGATACGAAATGATGATTCCGGTAAGCTTCTTTTTAGTTGAATTTTCTTTATCCCTGTAATCGAGTTTCTGAAATAGAGAAAACAGGATCTTAGTATCTTTGTTCAATTTACTTTTTATTGTTGTTGTTTTTTTTCTCTTTCAGCTTTGCTTTATACTCTAAGATTGCTTTTTTATGCTCTTCGTAATTTTCCGTGAACTTATGTCCGCCTTCTCCTGTAGCTACAAAAAATATGTAATTATGCTTTGCCGGATTCAATGCCGCCCTGATTGAAGACAGACCGGGATTATTTATAGGTCCGGGAGGGAGACCTTTATTCTGGTAAGTATTATAAGGTGAATTAATTTTCAGATCCTCGAACAGCAGCCGCGGCTTAGGACCGTCCGGCAATATATATTGAATAGTAGGATCAGCTTCGAGTCTCATTCCTTTCTTCAGGCGGTTTAGGTAAACACCTGCGATCACAGGTCTCTCATCTTCTATCCGGGTTTCACCGTCTATTATGGAAGCAAGAGTCAGGGTTTTGAGAAGTGTTGTTTCCTGTTCCCTTATCATTGACTGTATATCGTTGTCATCGAGTATCTTTTTTCTGAATTCATTGAACATTAAAATTATCAGCCCACTTTCTTTTATGGTAGGAGACACTTCATAAGTATCCGGATAAAGAAATCCTTCGAGATTTTTGATTTGACCTGTTAATCCGAGTAATTTAATAAGTGAATCATTGGAAGCTTCTTTGATGAACTTTTCCTTTGAAAGAGAAAGTTTGTTCTCGGCGATCTTTCCAATCTGACGTATGTTGTAACCCGGAGGGATGGTAATTTTAATGAGCGGGTTGCTGAATTTATCAGTAAGTATAGAGATCAGTTCGGAATTGTTCATTCCGTTTTTGAAAAGGTAGCTTCTCGAAATGATCTGATTTTCTTTAAAGGAAAGTTTTACTGCTAATTTAAGCAGAAATGAATTTGAAATTACATCTGCAGCTTTAAGACCGGAAATTATCTCATCCAGATTTTTACCCGGTTCTATCGTAAAAATTTTCTCATCCTCGCCCTGCCAGTAATATTTTGAATAAAAAAGCTGATAGCCGATGAAGATTATTAATAATGCATTTACAAGAAAAGCAGCCTTGTAGTATTTTTTTATATCATTTAAAAATGACAAAACGAAACTTTTGATTTTGAATCTTCTGTACCAAACTTAAACATAAGATAAAAATGCCTGCTCATATTATTTGGGAATTGTCAGTTGCTGGGCGTTGATGGCTTCATTCACGCCTTTCAAATAATTTATTATGTTGTAATTACCCGGATCGAGCTCCTGTGCTTTCTCTAGCTGCACTTTTGCCTCTTCCCAACTTTTCTTTTCTATATAATATACTGCGAGATCATAATAAGCATCTCTGAAACCCGGATAAAGCTCTATTGCTTTCATCATATTTTTTTCATAATTAGCTTCATCCATAAGAAGCCTGTAGGCATAAGCTTTGAGAAAATAAGCATACGAACTGTTAGGTTCCAGATCCTGAACCCGGTTCAGAATATATAATATCTGCTGCGGCGCTTTCTGGGCAACGAGTGTCTGGGCGTTCATCAGAAGACTGTTTGCCTCCCTGGACATAATGTGCGTATTTTCAGAATCGAATTTATAAACATCCATAATTTCCGGCGGCAGGGTATTGCCTGTCGTAAATACAGGCGTCTGATTTGATACCCGGTACCATTCTCTCAGAAATGCAAGATAGGTCACATTATTATCTTTTAGATATTTTGTCATATAATCCACATAATTTAAATCATTGATCTTACTGATAAGTTCAGGAGTTACAAGACCTGCAACGTCAACAATTTTTCTGTCACTGTAATAACCGATAGCTCCGACATCGTGTGTCGCTATGATATCATTTTCATTTGTATTGGTCTTCAGCCATTTAGCTGCCATCACCTGTCTGTCATAAATATACTTGCACTGATTAGCATATAGGTCTTTTGTCTCATCATAATTTTTTACACCCATAAAGAAAATTATACCTGCCCATATATAGAATAAGCTTTTTGAAAAGAGCGCATTTTCAGTATGTTTATTAATGATCTTTGCCACATCCCTGAATCCTATGGTTGCAACGAGGATGAAAAAAGGAATGAGCGGCATCATGTATCTTCCGAACCTGTGTGCATAGGGAAGTTTAAGCCAGTATATAAAAACAAGAGTGAAAATAAAAACGATATAAAGAGTGTTCTGATTGTAAGTTTTCTTATAAATGTCAAAACCGAATTTTAAAAGGGCAGAGATAAATCCTATCATTACGACATAATAAGATCCGTATTTAAAATATTCCCAGACCTCGTATTTTAAAAATTCCGTCCTGCTTCTGAATTCAGGTGAATAATAAGTAAGCTTAGCGTTATAAGTATTTGGTAACAGAGAACCCGACAAAGCATAATTCATTAAAAGATAAAGCCCGATTATGCCTGCAAATATGAAAAATATTTTTTTAAGGTCATTACCGGAAAAAAGTATAAGATTGATCTGATCTTTTGAATATATTGAAACCAGTATGTAATCTATTATCAAAGCAAATATAAATGCAATTCCGTCAGGTCTTGTCCACATTATAAGTCCCAGCATTATAGCAAAGGGGACAGGGCTTCTCTTTCTGTAAAAATATGCACACATTATAAGTATGAGAATATACATAGTAGTTTCCATTCCTGAACCGGCTATGAAGTTCATCCATTTGTCAAAAATGAAAATTCCCGTACAGATCAGTGCGAAGATGATCTCCTTATCAAATTCTATATTACAGAGTTTATAAAAGGCAAAGGAAGATGCGGCAAAAAACAACACACCTAGAAAATAGCTGATGTACATCTCGTTATTGCTGATAAAAAACATAGCGGATAAGACCAATGTATACAAAGGAGAAGTGGAGCCTGCAGTTACCATTTCGTTCTTAAAATATGAAAAGCTGAAATACTGAAAGAGGTTTTTTGCAAAAGTCAGGTGGATCCAGGGATCATCCAGAGGAAAACTCAAGACATTGTTAGTTTTAAAAGCGAACCGGATATAATTAAGAGATAATATTACAGGCGCAACAATTACAAGAACATAAAATAATATTCTTATTGCTTTTTTGGGCTTGAAATGGTTTTCAAAATTGTACTTAGAGTAGTCTTCTCTGTTGGTTCTTTTTTTTTTTACTGGTATTTTTATTCTTTTCATATTATTAAAATAATTATTTACTTAAGTAAATTCAATTTTAAACAAATTATTAATTTATAAAGTAGAAAGTTGAATGTACTGTTTCAATCAGATATTAATTTAATCAAGCACAGCAGTTCGAAAAATTTTAATTATGGAGGCATTTTTTTAATTTTTGTCTTAAACTTAAGTGTTTTTTTATTTTTTCAAAAAATTCTTTATAACTTGATACTTTTTAATATAAATAATAGTTTTACCTGCATCAGATAACACACCTTAATACTTCTAAGGAAATTATTTAAATCTTTAAAATCTAATTGTTATCATCACATTTAATAATTAACATTACTTATAAATTAAACTAACTAAAGAGTTACCCTCAGTTTTTATCCCATCATGAAAGGATTATAAAATGGATACAAAGAGCAATAACACCAAGACAGCCTCGTTTCAGGATTCCAAAAATGTTACTGATTTGAAATCAAAAAAAGTATCTGAGCTTATAGAGCTTGCAAAAGATCTGCAGGTTTCAGGATACAGTGATCTTAAGAAGCAGGAATTAATATTCAAAATAATAGAAGCTCAGACGAAAAAGGACGGATTCGCCTTTGCAGTCGGAGTTCTGGAAGTTTTGCCGGATGGATACGGGTTTCTCCGTTCGGTGGACTACAATTATCTTCCTTCACCGGATGATATTTATGTTTCGCCTTCACAGATCAAGAAGTTTTTGCTTAGAACAGGCGATACAGTAAGCGGTCAGGTCAGACCGCCTAAAGAAGGAGAGAGATTTTTTGCTTTGCTTAAAGTGGAAGCTGTAAATTTCGAAAATCCTGATACAATCCGTGACAGGATACTTTTCGATAACTTAACTCCGCTTTATCCTGAAGAAAAAATAAACCTTGAAACCGCGCCGGGAGAATATTCGATGAGAATTATGGATCTTTTTACTCCGGTAGGTAAAGGTCAGAGAGGTCTGATAGTATCACCTCCTAAAAGCGGTAAGACTATTTTACTTCAGACATTAGCCAACAGCATAACACGCAATCATCCCGAGATCCATCTTATAGTTCTTCTTATTGATGAACGACCGGAAGAAGTCACGGATATGGAGAGAAATGTGAATGCGGAAGTAATCAGTTCAACTTTCGATGAACCGCCTGAAAGACACGTACAGGTTTCCGAGATCGTTCTTCAGAAAGCAAAACGACTGATCGAAGCTAAGAAAGATGTTGTAATTCTTCTCGACAGCATAACACGTCTTGCAAGAGCGCATAATACGGTGATTCCACACAGCGGAAAGATATTATCCGGCGGTGTTGACGCCAATGCTCTTCACAAGCCGAAAAGATTTTTCGGAGCTGCAAGAAACATTGATGAAGGCGGAAGTCTTACCATCATTGCTACGGCTTTGATCGAGACAGGAAGCAGAATGGATGAAGTTATATTTGAAGAGTTCAAAGGAACAGGTAATATGGAAATAGTTCTTGACAGAAGAATTTCAGACAGAAGAGTATTCCCCGCAATTGATCTTAATAAATCAGGCACAAGAAAAGAAGAGCTTCTGCTTACGAGCGAGACACTTAACAGGGTCTGGCTGTTAAGAAAACTTCTTTCCGATTATAACCCTATAGAAGCAATGGAATTTCTGCTGGGTAAAATGAAAGGAACTAAATCTAACAAGGAATTTTTAGCTTCCATGAATTCTTAAGACATCAATGAACATACTACTGCCTGAATGAAAAAAGTTATACTTATCAACTCTATTTCTGAAGATGTAAGAATTGCAATTACCGAGGATGGTAAGCTTGCAGAATTTTTTCTTGATACTCCTGACAAAGAAAGAAATGTCGGAAACATTTATCTTGGAAAGATAGGCAAGGTCATACCGGGTATCAGAGCTGCTTTTATCGACCTTGGTTTTCAGCAGGATGCATTCCTGCATTTTTCTGACATTGGAAGTTCACTTGAAGAATACTCCTCCATAATAGGTGATGATTCTGATATTGAGGAAGAAGACGATGAGGAAGAAGATAATACTCCGCCTGTTAATTCAAGAAATGATAACGGAAGAAATCCTAATCTCGAAAGAGGGCAGGATATTATCGTTCAGATCACAAAAGAACCTGTAGGTAATAAAGGTTTCCGCGTAACTTCAAAGGTCTCAATTCCGGGAAGATACCTTGTACTGATTCCTTTTGAAAAAAAGATCGGCTTGTCCAAGAAGATCTACAATCCGAAAGAAAAACGAAGATTAAGAAGTATTGTAAAATCGACTCTGCCAAAAGGTTTTGGTATAATTATCAGAACCGTAGCAGCTGGACAGGAAGAGAGCCTGATACTTGATGATCTTAATACACTGATCAAAACATGGAATGAGATACAGGCAAAATTAAAAACTGCCAAGTCGCCTTTTTTACTTCACAAGGATGTTTCCACTACTTCCTCGGTCGTGCGGGATCTGTTCAAAGAAGATATTTCAAAGGTTATTATTGATTCAAAAAAGATTCACAGAGATATAAAACTTTATGTAGATGATACTTCTCCGGAATTTTCAGAAAAAATTGAATTCTATAATTCCGATCAGCCGTTGTTTGATGTGTATAATATTGAAAAACAGATCGAAGAATCACTGCAGAGAAAAGTATGGCTTAAAAACGGTGGGTACATAATAATAGAAGCAACGGAAGCAATGACTGTTGTGGATGTCAACAGCGGAAAATATGCGAAGCACCGAGATCAGGAAGTAAATTCATTAAATACAAACCTTGAATCTGCGAAGGAAATTGTCCGGCAGATAAGACTTCGTGATATAGGCGGGATCATAGTAATTGATTTCATAGATCTGTATGACGAAAAGAACAGAAAACGGCTTTATGAAGAAGTAAAAAAGGAATTCAAGAATGACAGAGCCAAAGCAACCATTTTACCCGTAAGTGAATTCGGAATAGTTGAAATTACAAGGCAGAGAGTCAGGCAGAATATCATACATACTATCTCCGATACATGCCCGATGTGCAAAGGTACAGGTCATGTCCAGTCAAAAGCTACATTTATGAACAGGATGGAAAGATGGATAAGAAGATATAAAGGCGGAAATAACGGAATGAGCATCTCTCTGAAAGTTAATCCTTACATAAAGAATTATCTAACTGAAGGTTTTATAAGTACACTCACACAAATGAGAATCAAGAATTTACTTTTCATAAAACTTGACGAAGATGAAAATCTTGCTCTTGATGAATTCAGAGTCTTTTCAAAAAAACTGAATAAGGATATCACGGAAGAGTTTGATTAATTTCAGTTATTGTCCGTCCGTAATCTTTTTGGAAATTTCCTTTAAATACTCCCACGAATAAATTCCCGTATTGTGCTTGTCCTTCCAGATTATCTGAACTGCATAATTACCCACAGGTTCAATTTTTTCTATTTCATAAAATCCCGCTGCCTTAAATGGCGACTTGATAGGTATATACGAACTGAATATGACGGTTTCTCCCTGACAGTGCACACAGGGACACTTATCACGCAGATCCTTCAGACTGATCCCGGTTATTTCCCCGTCACTCCATGTAATTTCAAGAGTATCACTGCCGGCGCGTTTTATTTTTTTTGGCTGTGTCATTATTGTTATTGGTATTAAGTATAAAACAAAAAGCATTAAGTATCAGGATTCATAATCTTGTATGTAACATTGCATACATTCAGTCATTAACTGTTTAAAATTAATTTTAACTCTTCAGCATACAAAGTTTTTAATATCTTATATCTGTTACTTTTTACTTATTGAAACTATATCATCTTTTGTAATAACTTCCTTTTTGCTTTCTTTCACATTAAAGACGATAAGTACAGCATTTGCAAAAAGCATAAGGCCGGCTATGAGAAAAATATATTTCAGCGGCAGTTTCAGAAGCAGCAGAGTACACAGCAAAGGTCCTACAAGATTTCCAAAAAGAGTAAAGCTTGAAGCAATTCCCATGACGCCGCCTTTTCTGTCGTCTGAAATATTTTTGTTAATATAAGCATAAAGTACCGGAATAATTCCTCCAATACAAAAACCAAGAAAAGCTCTTACCGGAAAAAGCAGAAAGGGATTTGTAATAAAAGTATGAAGACAATAAGCTAATCCGGCGCCGGTGATGGCAATGATAATATTTTTCTTAAAACTTTTAGTATCGTTTCTTCTTCCCCACCAGGGAGAAGAGATCACACTGAAAATGCCGAGAGTTCCGAATATAGCGCCTGTTAAAGTAGAGATATATTCTGTTCCTTTTGTAATTGATTCCACAAACAAAGCAAACACCGGCTGAGCAATTGTTATTGATATCTGTATGAAAGTTATTGAGATCATTGCCGTGAGTATCTCTGACTTTCCGAATACATACCTGTAGTTTTCCGCAACCGTATAAATTTTCTTTGCTGAAGTCTTTTCTGGTTCTTTTACAATAATAAACACAAGTATACCGCTGATAAAACATAAAGCAGAGGTCACAAAGAAAACCGTTCTGTATGATGTCATATCCGAAATGATGCCGCCGATGAAAGGTCCGATCACTGTTCCTGAAGAAATAGAAGTCTGTAAGATACCGATAGCATATCCTGATCTTTCTCTCGGAGTGCTTGAGGAAACAAGAGCCAGGGAAGAAGCTATGAATCCGCTGATTGCACCCTGCACCATTCTGAATATAAATAGCTGAACAACATTTGCGGAAAATCCGATCAAAAGCTGAGATGCTGCAAGCCCGAAGATCGCTCTCATCACCATGGTTTTTTTCCCGAACCTGTCACCGAGCATTCCCCAGACAGGAGTTAGTATAAAGGACAGTATAAAAGGTCCGCTGAAAACTATTCCGCTCCAGTGTTCAAGTTCATCCTGATTTGTAATGCCGAGTTCGCGGATATAAAAAGGAAGAAAGGGAATTACCATGCTCATACCTACCATTGCTATAAACTGCGCCGTCCATATACTGTATAAATTTTTTCTCCAGACTTCCAATTATTTTCTATGTTTGAATTTAAAATAGATATAGGATAAGTTTTATTAAATGTAAAAATATTTTTTAGAGTCTATAGAGTCTATAGAGTTTAAAGAGTGTATAGAGAGTTAGAGGCTATAAATAAAACAATATTTTGGACGGCTGTTTACGCAATTATACCATCAATACATTTTTGTGCAAAATCTTATGAACCTTCCGCCGCTGTTGGGTGTTCCAAAAAGTTTGCTTCTTGTATTTTAAATAAAGTTTACTCTTTAAAACAAACTTTTTGGCCACCAACAGCAACCTCTCTCAGTAGTAGACATCTCAATTGTTCTATTCATTTATAACTTTCATTTAATAAATAGAAGTTATCAATGTAAAAATCAAATCTGCTTCTTTGTCCGTAGCTTTTATTGTTTGTGACCAAAAATTTGCATTTAGTATATGCAATCTAAAATATAATGAGCAAATTTTTGGAACACACAGCAACTGCGGATAATCTAATGAATCTTATGAATTTTATGAATCATTATTATATTTCTTAGAGAATTCTTCTTAACTATTTTTGTACATGTCATTACAGGTCTGGTCATTAATAATAATTTCAGCAGCAGCAATCGCCATGATGGTACTGGAGAAGCTATATCCATATACAAAAGGTCAGAAGATCCTTCGCGAAGGATTTTTCAATGACATTATCATGTATTCCATTATTCAGAGCTATCTGCTGGGTCTGATAATATTCGGATTGCTTAACTGGATAAAATATAACACTGATCTTTATCAGTATAGTCTTGTCGGTGACTGGCCGGTGTGGATACAGGTGGCTTTTTTTGTGGTCACACATGATTTTTATATTTACTGGTTTCACAGATGGCAGCATCACAACAGGTTTCTCTGGCGCACACATGAAGCACATCATTCTCCTAAAACTGTAGACTGGCTTTCGGGAGCAAGATCTCATTCACTAGAAATACTTATTAATCAGACAGTAGAGTTTGCCCCGATAATATTGCTCGGAGCTGCTCCGGAAGTGGCGATCTATAAAGGTATGATCAGCGCGATATGGGGAATGTTCATTCATTCAAACATAGATGTAAGGCTGGGTAAGCTTCAGTATATCATCAACGGACCTGAGCTTCACAGATGGCATCATTCAGATGACGGAGGCAAGGAGTTTCAGAATAATTTCGGAACAAAATTCGCGGTATGGGATTGGATCTTCGGTACGGTTTTCTTTCCTGATCCTGAGGTCAGAAAGCCAAAACAATTCGGACTAAGCGACACTCCCGATTATCCTTTGTCAAAAGAAAGTTCTCAGAAAAAAAACCGCTTCACTGCTGTGGCTGAGATTATATATTCCGATATTAAAAGTTATGTGAAGCAGCATGCATTTGCTTTCAGAAAATTCAAAGACCGCTGATTAGTTCAGCAGTTTGTATAAAACATTCTGAATTAAGCACGGTTTGAATTTTTTAAAATGTCAATAATTGTTTCATTGATTTTTAAATCTTTTAATTCTTCCAGTGATATTGGTATCACCATAGACCAGTTGTTTCCGTCAACTGTTCCTGGAAAGTTGATCCTTTGATCCCATCCGCTGAATTTCTCAAGTATATCCTTATCAAGATACAGGTACTCCATGACAAGCTGTATGCTGAAAATGGAGTCCGCGCTGTTTATTTTTTCAAGAGATCTTTTTATAAATAATACCGGGTCTTTATTTTCAGCGGCTTCATCAATGCCGATATATTTCCGGAATTTATTTTTCTCGCCGAAGCTTGAAAGATAGATCCCGATGATCTCTTTTGCTTTCTCATATTCCAGATTCAATATCCCAAGCAGCACATATACATTTGAAATTTCTTTTCTCCAGGACAGCTTTCCTGTTTCCGGATTATTTTTTATGAATAATTTATCCAGCAGATATGAAATATGATCTTCTTTGAGTTGCAGTCTTTCGCACGATAATTTAAATGCTAACTCATCAACAGTTCCGGCTTCATACTTCCACCAGGCAATCAGAGAACTTGAATCATGGGTTGAGACAGCGGCAACAGAATTTATCCTGTAATCTTCAGCCGGAATGAAATAGAAATTTTCACCTGAAGTTTTTTCCCAGCGCTGAACATTAATTCCCGTAATGCCAAATTCCTTCAGAACTTTTTCAGAACATACCGGAACAGTTCCGAGATCTTCGGCGCAAGGCAGCATGGAAGTACAGCTGTCCATTTTCTGCAGTATTGTTTTGCCGTGCCGTTCCCATTGACGCTCATCTTCCGGATCAAATGAACCGTAAAGACCGGCATTTTCCTCCGGAGTTTTCAGATCGATCGTCCAGACCCTGAACAAACCAACAAAATGGTCGATACGGAACATATCATAAAAATTCTCCGCATATAACAACCGCTCTGTCAGATAACCGAAATTATCCGAAGCAATATTCTCCCAGTTGTATGGCGGCATGCCCCATCTCTGACCCTTGGAAAAATACATATCAGGAGGCGCACCTGAGGATAAATCCAGTTTAAAATAATTTTTATATGCCCATACATCAGCGCTGTTGCGCGAAACAAGAAACGGGAGGTCTCCCATTATCAGCACTTTCTTTCTCTTAGCGTATTTCTTTATGGTGATCATTTGCTCATAGAGCTGCCACTGAAGCCAGTACTCAAACTCAACATCGGATGAATATTCCTGAAGTATTTTCCTGGATGTAAACGATGATATATACTGATACTTAAGCTCCCACTCATTCCAGTTCTTCCCTTCATTCATCTGCATAAGGATCTTAAAAAGTGAAAAATATTTCAGCCAGTGAATATTCTTTCTGACAAATTCTTGATACTTTTCAATTTCAGACAGATCAACTGTAGAGAAAATTTTTCTGAGAAGTTTCAGCTTTTCTATTTTGATATTGTAATCAACTCTCCCGGTGCCTTTAGGAAATCTTTTTTTCAAATTAAAAAGATCTTTTGTGAAGGGTTTCAGATCGGCTTTTCTTAATCTTTTTATTGAAAGATACATCGGCTCCAGTGCAAACGTACTAATAGAGTTGTACGGTGCAAAATCATTTCCAACCTCATTAAGCGGAAGGAGCTGCAGAACGGACATACCTGTCTGACAGCACCAGTTTATAATATATCTGAGATCAGGGATCTCACCTACACCTATGCTCTTTTTCGAGAAGACAGAAAATAAAGGCACAGCAACACCGGCTTTTCTGTTAATTCCTATCTTCTGCCATTTAACGGATGTTCCGGAATTTAAAAGCTGGTTATATTTCAATTAACTTTCATGATTTATTGAATTTTGATTTTATTACCTCATTAAGGTAAATATCTTTTCCGTTCCTGTACTTTTTTAAATTGCTTTCTGCAGCCGATAATCTTTTCAGGAATTCTTCTTCAAGGTCTGCTCCTGAAATTTCCTTTGCAAGTCCGATAGCGCGGGCTGCATACTGTAATATCTGAATGGTTTCTATTCCTGAAATATCCGAAAAAAACCAGCCGCAGCTGGTGAACATCAGCATGGAAAACTTCTGCATTTCAAAGAGCTTGAAACAAAGCAGTGTTTCAGCTTCGTTAAGAAATCTTTTTGAATTAAAATACATGAACTTTTCAATGCTTTCTTTTTCAGGATTAAGAATCACATTAATATATTCATTTCTTGCTTTCCATACATCGGTCAGATATTGACCGCCTGTATTTTCATAGATCATTAACAGTTCATCCCTGAGCCAGTCAAGACTTTCCCTCAGTGGCTTTCTCCATTCCTGACTGGGATATTCATCACTCCTTCCGCAGCCGCAGTTTTCTTTCCATCTTCCTACGCCATGCAGACAGCTCCATGAAGTGCCTTCACCGTTAATGCCTTCTTTTATCTTCACTTCAAATTCAGGCTTATGCTCCGAAAGAAACTCACCGTAATTGACTAATCTGAATTCTGATGAAGGTATAAGCTCTGAAAAAAGATATGACAAAGTTCTTTCGGTGTAATGCTTATGATGACCGAAAGTTTCACCGTCAACTGCAGCGCTTACAAGATAATCTCCTGATTTTGTGTTTACCGGAACCTGTTGCAATCTGTGAAGCAGTCTCCCGGAATCGTATATATGATCATCGAAGGCAATATTCTTCGAAAGAGGTCCGTTATAGAAGAATATGCTAATGAATTTATCGTGATCATTACCTATGAAACATTTATAAGGTATTCCCGGATCTATATTTCCCGATGAAACATCCTTCCACTTTCCCCTGCTTATTTTCCTGACCTTTTCTGCCTGGGAAGGATCAAGGATAATGTATTTAATGCCTTCATCAATGAGAATTTCTATTGTAGCGTTATTGCAGGCAGTTTCCGAAAGCCAGATTCCTTCAGGCTCTCTGCCGAAATGATATTTAAAATCAGCTGTTCCCCATTTTACCTGAGTGATCTTATCATTCCTGTTGGCAAGCGGCATAATAGGATGACTGTAAACCATGGCAATGGCATTCCCGTGTCCATTATGGTTAATAACACTTTTTCTGTCCGCTTCTATGATCCGTCCGTATGTCTTAGGATGTTTTTTTTTAATCCAGCTAAGGAGAGAAGATCCGAAATTAAAATTAAAGTATTCGTAATTATTTACGCGCCTGATGACGTTATCGTGTTCATCTACAATTACAGCTTTGGAATTCGGTTTATAACATTCCTGAAGTATTCTTTCATTCCAGTCGTGAAAAGGAGCGGCAGAAGGCTGCGGTTCTATTTCACCTGTCCAGGCATTTTCACGTGGCGGCTGATAAAAATGAGAATGGATACAGAGCGATATTTTCTTTTTCAAATATAAATTAAAATTTTTTCAAACTAAAAATAGTATATCAAAAATGTTAGTAAGAAAATAATCTTATGATCTTGGATTTTAGATTGTGGATTTTAAATTTGTTGAAGGATCATTTCAAAGGAATGAACTTTGCATTAAATCACAATTCTGAATTTATTTCAAACTAAAATGTTTTTTATAATTATACTTACAAACAAGATCTTTCAACTTTTACCTTTCAACTTTCAACTGCCTCTCTTTAGACTAATAAAAGTTTTTTAAAAAGATTATCTTATTAAAGAAAAAATTCGACTAATTTAAATAACAAAATTGAACAAGATACAGAGATATCCCGTAGAAAAATTCTTTTCGATAAGAACAATTTTCGGATTTACATTATCACCGGATAATAAAAAAATATATTATATAACAAACACATCCGGATCACCACAGATATGGAGCATACCGATAGAAGGCGGATGGACTGACCAGATATCCACCTGGAAAGAATCAGTAAAATTTGTAGACAATAATCCTGTTTCAAAGGATCTAATATTTATGAGTGATGCAAGCGGTAATGAAAATCTTCAGATATACAGCATGCCTGATAAAGGAGGGGAAGTTAAGCATCTCTCAGCAGGATTTGAAGATTCCCAGTGTTTCTTTCACCGTTTCAACAAAAGCGGGAAAAAATTTCTTTTCTCAACAAACAAAAGACTGAAATATAATTTTGATGTTTATATACAAAATTATCAGACGGGTATAAATGAACTTGTAAAAGGATTTGACGACCATTATCCGACTCACGCAGAATCATGGAGCAGTAATGAAAGATACATTACATTCGGAAGATTCTACGGTAATATAAATGTAGATATATTGCTTTACGATACCAGGAATAAGACACTTGTCAATATTACCGAGCATGATATTAGTAAAAATGTTTTTAATGCTCACTCTGAATTTGATAAAAAAAATAAAGGCATATATTATATCTCAGATGAAGGCAGGGAATTCAAAGGCATAAAGTATTATGATATAAAAAAGAAAACTTCAAAATGGGTTATAAAGGAAAAGTGGGATGTTACTGCGTTTAAGTTTTCAATTGATCATAAACTCATGATATGGACAACAAATGAGTACGGAAGCAACGCCCCGAAAATGATGAATATGGAGACCGGAAAAGTATTTAAATTAAAGCTGCATAAAGGAAATTATTCGGGGATTACTTTCACAAAAAACAGCAGAAAAATTATATTTGTCTGTGACAGTCCGGTAAATCCGGGAGATATCTTTGTTTATGATCTTAAAAAGAAATCGTTAAAACAGATCACAAATTCTTTGGTAGGCGGAGTTTCGAAAAAAGGTCTTACTAAACCTAGAGATGTTTTTTATAAAAGCTTTGACGGTTTAAAGATACATGCGCTACTTTGCATCCCGAAAGGTTTAAAAAAGAACGGAAATAATCCGGCAATCGTCTGGCCGCACGGAGGTCCGGAACATCAGGAAATGCATAACTTCAGCAAGTATGTTCAGGTAATGGTAAACGCAGGCTATATTGTCATTGCTCCGAATTTCAGAGGAAGTTCGGGTTATGGGAAAACATTTCAAAAGATGATCTACCGTGACTGGGGAGGAGCGGAATTTAAAGATGTGCTTGGAAGTGTTGAATATCTGAAGAAGTCCGGTTATGTTGATTCCGGGAAGATCGCAGTTGTAGGAGGAAGTTTTGGCGGATTCATGTGTATGACCTGTATAACGAAAGCTCCTGAATTATGGAGATGTGCAGTTGATATCTTCGGACCTGCAAATTTATTTACATTTATCAATTCAGTACCTGAACACTGGAAAAAAGGAATAGAAGAGTTGGTAGGAAATGCAGAAAAAGATAAGGAATTGTTAACCGAAAGATCCCCGATAAATTTTATTGATAACATTAACTGTCCGTTGCTGGTGGTTCAGGGTAAACATGATCCGCGGGTAGTGGAAGCAGAATCCGTTCAGATAGTCAATAAGCTGAAGGAAAAGAATAAGCCTTACGAATATATACTTCTTGAAGATGAAGGTCACGGATTCAGCAAAGTGACAAATCAGATAAAGGTCTTTGAGGAAAAATTGAAATTTCTTGATAAATACTTAAAAAATTAAGAGCAGAAGTATTTGGAAAAAGGAAAATTAGTATTAGAAAACGGTACAATATTCGAGGGAAACATTTTCGGATATAATGAATCAGCAGGAGGCGAAGTTGTATTCAACACATCTCTTACGGGATATCAGGAAATCCTGACAGACCCTTCTTATTCCTGTCAGATCGTAATATTTACATATCCTCTGATCGGAAATTACGGAACGAATGACACAGATACAGAATCAGCAAAAGTGCAGGCTTCGGGAATTGTAACCGGGCATTATGAAAATGAATGGAGCAACTTTAAGGGACAAATGTCTCTGGATGAATATCTCCATAAAAATAAGACAACAGGTATTTCAGGCATTGATACACGCGCACTTACGAAGATGATTCGCAGCGAAGGCGCAATGAGAGGACTTATCACAAAGGAAAATCTGAGTGATAAGAAACTTTTAGAAATGGTATGTAATGTTCCGAGGATGGAAGGTCTGGATCTCGTTAAATTTGTTTCCACAAAAAAAAATTATGTACTGAAGGCGGCAGTTCCGAAACTTAAGATAGCATTTTATGATTTTGGCATCAAACAGAATATACTCAATGAGTTTCTTAAGTTTGACGTTGAGGTAAAAGTCTTCAATGCTGAAACAGATCCTGATGAAATCCTTGAGTACAAACCTGACGGTATTTTTCTTTCAAACGGACCGGGTGATCCTGATGCTGTAAAATACGGAATAAATAACACGCGTAAATTATTGGAATCTAAAATACCAATGTTCGGAATCTGTCTCGGGCACCAGCTGATAGCTCTTGCACTTGGAGGCAGAACCTATAAGTTGAAATTCGGGCACCGCGGCGGAAATCACCCGGTGAAAAATCATCTGAAGAACAAGATAGAGATCACTTCCCAGAATCACGGATTTGCTGTAGATGAAAAAAGTCTGGATAAAAATAATATTACTGTCACGCATACTAATCTGTATGACGGCACAAATGAGGGACTGCGTCATAAAGTTCTTCCGGTAATGTCTGTTCAGTATCATCCTGAATCTTCTCCCGGACCGAATGACAGCAAGTATCTGTTTGAGGAGTTTATGCAGATGGTGAAAAAGTGAAATGAGTAAAGAGTAAAGAGTTAAAGAGTTTAAGAGTTAAAGAGTAAAGTGTTAAAGAGTAATGAGTTAAGGAGTAAAGAGTTAAAGAGTTAAAGAATTAAAGATTAATGAGTAATAACTTTGAATGAGAGGAGAATGCCGTTCAGTTTATACCGAAGATTCATGTTGATAGAGGTAATTTAGTTTTGTTTAGTTTATATTTTCTTCAGAATAATATTTAAGAAAGACATAATTACAGATATATTTTTTCAGGTTTGTTACAAATTAAAAATTTAAAAATCCATTGGATACCAATTCCAAAATCATAGACGGAAAATCAATATCATCACAGATTAAGTCCGAAGTTAAAACAGAAACAGAAAAATTAAAAACAGAAAAAGGCATCACGCCGGGACTGGCATTCATACTTGTAGGTGAAAATCCCGCTTCGAAAGTATATGTCAGGAACAAAGGAAAAGCGTGCGAAGAGCTTGGATTTTATTCTGTAACTGAAGCACTTCCGGAGAATATTTCAGAAGAGTCAATGCTTGAACTGATAGGTAAATTCAACGGGGATAATAAGATACACGGAATGCTTGTTCAGCTGCCTTTGCCTTCACATATAAATCAGCAGAAAGTAATTGAATCAATTGACTTTAGGAAGGATGTTGACGGATTTCATCCTTTGAATGTCGGAAGGATGGTGTTAGGTGAAAAGTGTTTTATTCCCTGCACTCCATACGGGATAATTGAACTGCTTAAAAGAAGCAGCGTAGAAACCTCAGGTAAAAATGTAACAGTGATAGGAAGAAGCAGCATAGTAGGTAAGCCGGTGGCAAATTTACTTTTGAAGTATGAATTCAATTCAACTGTAACAGTCTGTCACAGCAAAACAAAAGACATAAAAGAGATCTCATCGCAGGCGGATATATTGATTGCAGCGATCGGCAAAGCGAATTTTGTGACAAAAGATTTCATTAAAGAAGGCTGTACCATCATAGATGTAGGCATTAACAGGGTCGAAGATAAGAATTCAAAGACAGGTTATAAAATAACAGGAGATGTGGATTTTGAAGACTGCTATGATAAATGCGGCATGATCACACCTGTTCCGGGCGGAGTCGGTCCGATGACAATTGCAATGTTAATGAAAAATACACTGGATTCAGCAAAAGGGATCATATATGGAAAATAATTACTATGAAGTTCAGATAACTTTTAACAAAAAAAATTACGAAGAACTTTATAACAGGCTTTATATTAACGGCCTTGAAAACATACTCGAAGAAAATGGTTCACTGAAGATATATTTTGAAGAAAGGGATTTTGACAAAATTAATTTTATAAAAGAAGAACTCATAAACAGTAAGATAATTAAAGATAAAGATTTCATATCGGAAAAATTCGAGAATAAGAACTGGAATAAAGAATGGGAAAATACTGTCGAGCCGGTTTACATAAAAGATAAAATCATAATTTATCCCTCCTGGAAAAAAGACAAGCTTACTGATCCGGAAGGAAAGATCTTAATAGAGATAGATCCTAAAATGTCTTTCGGAACAGGTCATAATGAAACGACACAGCTTGTGCTTGAATTAATGAGCGAAAACATAGAAAGCACAGACGAGAGGATGCTTGATTTCGGTACAGGAACGGGAATTCTGACCATTGCCGGAATCAAACTGGGAGTCAGCCGGAGTGTTGCAATAGACATTGATGATGATGCAATAGAAAATGCAGAAGAGTATTTCAAAAGAAATTTGGTTCATGAAAAAGTTAAGCTGATAAAAGCAAATATTTCCGAAATTGAAGAAGATGCATTTGATGTTATCTGCGCTAACATCATCAGAAGCGTCATAATAGAAAACATAGAACATATTTCCGGAAAGATAAAACCTAACGGTAAATTATTCCTGTCCGGAATATTATTGTCTGAGGATCAGGAAATACTTGAATATCTGACTCAGTTTTATTTTGAGATTCAGGATATAATAAGCAGCGCTGAATGGATTGGTATTTATGCAGTCAAGAGATAAGAATATTTATTCCGTAATTGACATCGGAACAAACACCTGCCTGCTGCTTACAGCAAATCTACATGACAATATACTGACAAAGCTTTATGAAGCTCAGGAAATTCCGAGGCTAGGCAAGGATCTTTACAAGACAGGAATGATCTCACGCGAATCATTTCAAAAAGTTTCTGAAATATTCAAACGGTTTATTGCAGTTTCAGAAGAATACGGTTCGGAAAAGACATTTGCTTTCGGAACAAGCGCTATGAGAGACGCAAAGAACAGCAATGAGTTTATTGACTTTATTGAAAAAAGCACAGGAGTAAAAATAAGGATCATTACCGGTAAAGAAGAAGCTAAATACAGCTATGAAGGCGCTGTCTTTGATTTCGATGAGAAAAAAAGTTACACCATTCTTGATATTGGAGGAGGGAGTACTGAGATCTGTTATAAGGAAAAAGATGAAATCACTTCCGTGAGTTTTGATATTGGAGCTGTCAGGTTATTTGAGCAAAGTATAAAGAAGGATCTTAATATACAGGATATAGAAAGCATGAAGATCTCAATCCAAAGGAAAATTAATTCCGAAGTTTTAAATATCGGGGACAGAAGTCTTGTTGGTGTTGCGGGTACTATAACTACCTTATCTGCGATCAGGAACGGACTGAAAGATTTTGATGAAAATATTATCCACAAAGATGTTTTAAGTATAACAGATATAAATGATATTTTTAAGAATCTTATCTCAATGTCAGCACGGGAGAGGCTTGAGCTGGGAAGCTATATGGCAGGAAGAAGCGATGTTATATTAACAGGAACATTAATTCTTCTCGAAGTAATGAAATTTCTAAAAGCAGAAGAAATAATTGTTTCTGCAAAAGGATTGAGATACGGTCTATTCCTGAATATTTCCGACTTTAATAATTCGTAATATAAACTTAATTTTACGAAGCCGTAAAAATTCAAATAAATTAAATTATTCAGCATGTTAAAAGAATTTAAGGAATTCATTTCCAAGGGAAATGCAATAGATCTTGCCATTGGAGTAATAATCGGCGTGGCTTTCGGAGCAATCGTAAATTCAATAGTTGCTGATTTTTTAATGCCGCTGATAGGAATAGTTATAGGGGGTATCGATTTTTCAGGGCTGAGTATAAAGGTTGGAGGAGCAGTGTTGCCTTACGGAAAACTCATACAGTCTATTATTAATTTTATAATAATTGCCTTTGTACTGTTTCTTATAGTAAAATTAATAAACCAGTTTAAATCAAAGAAGGTTGAAGAGCCGGCGCCTCCGACAAAAGATCAGGAGCTGCTGACAGAGATAAGAGATCTCCTTAAGACAAACCGACAATAATAAATAAGCGGTGATAAGCATATAAATAAACCGGGCTTTATTCCTTTGAAAACTTCTTTAAGCATAGTATAAAATTTTCAAATAACCGGTTATTAACCACACAAATAATATCATTTTAATAATTATCAGTAATCAGTAATTTAAACAAATCAATAAAAGTCATGGCAAAATTCGTATCAAACAAAAATGAAACCATCAGGTTATTTAAAAACCCTGTTTTGGAATATTTTTCTCATATACATCCGGTAACTCCCATAATAGTATTTCTTCCTTTATTAATTGTGCTTTCTTATTTCGGATTTAAAGAGATAGGCATATTGAACGGATTGGTAAGCTTTATTATAGGAATCTTATTATGGTCTCTGACCGAATATGTAATTCACAGATGGGCATTTCACTATCATCCGAAATCCGAAACAGGCAAGAGAGTTCATTTTCTTGTTCACGGAATTCATCACGATTATCCGCGCGATGCTACAAGATTAGTTATGCCTTTGCTGGTCAGCATACCGCTGGCAGTATTTTTTTATTTTTTATTTCAGGCAATATTCGGTGCTTATTACCTGAATATATTCTCGGGATTTATTTTCGGTTATGTATCCTATGATTCAATTCATTATGCTACACATCATTTCGAAATGAAGGGAAAAACCGGAAAGTTTTTAAAAACATATCATCTTCGCCATCATTACGGTGACGATCATACAGCATACGGCGTAAGTAATCCTTTATGGGATTATGTTTTCGGCACAGTCCCTCAGCAGGTCAGGGAAAAAAAGGAGTCAAAGTCTGTAGTGGTAGGCAAATAGTATTTTTTTGTTCCATTATCCTCCGGAGGTTAAAAACAAATTTTATTTTATAATCTGCAGTTGTTTTTAACTTCCGTTCTTTAAGCAAATTAAACAATTACTTCAGATGAATCCCTCTTCCGGAAATTTTTTTGAAATACCGCAGAACCTTCCTTTAAATTTTGAATTATTCCAGAGTGTAATATCGAATAACGAATTAAGCATAGAAAGAATAATTTCCACAGGTCAGAAGACTCCGGACGGTCAGTGGCTTGAACAGGACAAAAGTGAGTGGGTTATTCTCTTACAGGGAGAATCAGAGATCAGCTTTGAAGATGGTAAAAGTAAGGAACTCAGAAAAGGCGATTATCTGCATATACCTAAAAACACGAAACATAAAGTTTTAAAAACAAGCCAGGATCCTCCCTGTATATGGCTTGCAGTTCATTTTTAATTTTTTAATCTGTTGTTATGAAAGACGCAGAATACTGGATCGAAAAACTAAAACTGCTTCCTCATCCCGAAGGAGGTTTTTATAAAGAAACTTACCGTTCAGATGAGATCATAAACCGCGATCATTTACCTAAGAGATTCACTGGTCACAGAAACATATCAACTTCAATTTATTATTTGCTTCAAAACGGTCAGTACTCAAAACTGCACAGGATAAAGTCCGATGAGATCTGGCATTTCTATGACGGCTGCGGTTTGATCATTTATTCAATTGATAAAAACGGAAAGCTCACAGAGAACAAATTAGGAATAAATATAGAAGAAGGCGAAAGCCCTCTGATAATAATCAAAGCAGGCGACTGGTTCGGAGCAAAAGTAAGCAAACCCGGTTCTTATTGCGTTGCCGGCTGTACTGTATCACCGGGATTTCATTTTGAAGATTTTGAAATGGGAAACAGAGAAGAACTTTTAAAAATCTTTCCAGAACACAAAACTGTTATTATTGAATTAACCTAATGTATATGATTTAATATTCCATATTTTTAACTCAAAACTCAATACTCAAAACTCAATACTCTAAATTTAATATTATCATGGACAAATTCATGACAGCCGCCATAGAAGAGGCAAGAAAAGGATTAAAAGAAGGCGGGATTCCAATCGGATCAGTTCTTGTAAAAGACGGAATAATTATCGGGAGAGGACATAAC
Organism: uncultured Ignavibacteriaceae bacterium; assembly: GCA_964561045.1. Taxonomy (GTDB): domain Bacteria; phylum Bacteroidota; class Ignavibacteria; order Tepidaquicellales; family Tepidaquicellaceae; genus JAGPCH01. The sequence goes on from CAZLOL010000003.1 coordinate 27,474, forward strand.
CGGAGAGTTCAGGAAAATGACCCTGTGATCCACGCAGAAATAGACTGTCTGAGAAATGCCGGTCGAATAGGAGTTTATAAAGATACAGTTTTATATTCGACGCTGATGCCGTGTTATCTGTGCGCAGGCGCATCAGTTCAGTTCGGCATAAAAAAAGTGGTAGCCGGTGAAAACGAATCATTCAGCGGCGCGCAGGAATTCATGGAATCTCACGGAATAGAAGTTGTTAATCTCGATCTTAAAGAATGCAAGAATCTCATGAAAGATTTTATTGAAGACAATCCTAAGCTGTGGTTTGAAGATATCGGTGAGTTGTAATTACTGAATTTAATATATGTCAAAAGAGAAATCATGATTTTTTAAGGATAAAAATCTTTTTTTTATCATACCCTCCCCTCCCCTTTATATCTTTTAAATAATGTATAATAATTCTATGTTATCAGAAATTTTTTTTATAACAACATAAGATGATCAAAAGAGCAGAACAGCCTCAGTATTCAACTGAATTTAAAAGACGCCGCGCACTTAACTGGCTGACGCTGGGATTCACGTATGCAGCAATGTATATGGGCAGATACAATCTTTCATTTGCAAATAAATCCCTGTCGGATACTTACGGATGGGACAAGACACAGATCGGAGCAATTATTACAGCAGCTCTGACAATTTACGGCTTGTCTGCAATGTTCAATGGTCCGATAGCTGACAGGATTGGCGGACGGAAAGCGATGTTAATTGGTTCACTCGGTACTGTCGTATTCAATTTTCTTTTCGGGCTCGGCGCTTATCTGAATTTTTTTGGCACTGGTACGCTGCTGATTACTTACTTTGCAAGTGTCTGGTCTCTGAATTCCTATTTTCAGTCATACAGCGCTTTATCACTTATTAAAGTCAATGCAGGATGGTTCAAGGTAACTGAGCGGGGAGTTTTCTCAGCTATCTTCGGATCTATGATACAAAGCGGCAGGGCTTTGATATTCATTATAGGCGGATGGGCAGTCACCTTTCTTGAATGGCAATGGGTATTTTTTATACCTGCGGGAATAGTTGCCATAATGTCCTTTATGACTTTTCTATTCGTACAGAATATTCCGCCTGATGCAGGTTTGCCTGCATTAGATACAGAAGATGCTACAAGCGGTGACACAGGTAAAATAGATTTTAAGTATGTCTTTAATAAAGTTATTTCAAATCCAATCGCAATAACTATTGCAATAGCGGAATTTTGTACCGGATTTGTAAGACACGGATTCGAACAATGGTTTCCAAGGTATATGCAGGAATATCAGAAACTTGCATTAGACTCTCCCGTATTTCAGAAAGGCGCTTTGGGAGTAGTTCTCGCCGGCATCGCCGGCGCATTCATAGCAGGTTACACTTCAGATTATCTGTTTAATTCAAGAAGAACTCCGGTTGCATTCATAGGTTATATGCTGATAATATTTTCCCTGTCAGTTATCTGGCTTGCCGGTAATATTGATCTTGTTATAATTGCTTTCATAGCAAATTCACTTGGAATAAGCATGGTTCATTCAATGCTGTCAGGAACTGCTTCAATGGATTTCGGCGGACAGAGAGCTGCTGCTACAGCTACGGGAATGTTTGACGGAATGCAGTATCTCGGCGGAGCTACCGTGGGAATCGGAGTCGGCTGGCTGCTGGATAATTTTGGCTGGGGAGCATGGAGCCCGAGCATGATAGGATTTGCATTTATCGGTGCATTGCTGATGCTGAAACTATGGAATGCAAGACCAAAGCCAAAGAGGATTGTCATCGGAGATGATAAATAATAAATTTTAAATTAAAAATATTTTAATATGGAAAAGAAAAGACATTTGGTTTATGAAGTTCCTCATAAAGCAATAAGAAATGCATTATCTCAGTTTTCACTTCTTGCCGGCAGTACTGATTTCAATGACAAAAGTGAAATGGAAAAATTAAAATCCCTGTCTGAAGATGTATTCAGGCTTCTTGATTCTCATGCCGGACATGAAAACAATGTACCACTTAAGTATCTTGAACTGAAGTTGTCGGGAAGTTCCGTTCATGACAAAGAGGATCACGCAAGGATTGAATCTGAAATGTATAATCTCGAAGAAACGCTGAAAGATCTTTACAACAGATCCGGTCAAAGTGAAGATCTCAGATATCCGGGTAATGATTTTTATGTTCAGCTGTCGGATTTCCATGCGAATTATCTTCAGCATATGCTGGAGGAGGAGCGTGAGACTCAGATTCTTCTTTGGGAAAACTTCACTGATGAGGAGCTGTTTCAGCAGGAAGCAGAAATAAGATCAAACATACCTCCCGATGAAATGCTTATGATGTCTAAATATATGTTCCCGGCATTTTCACACAATGCAAGAATCGAAATGCTCAGATCGATAAAGTCAGCAGCGCCTCCGCAGTTTTATGAAGCAGTATTGAAAGTTGCAGAATCAGTTTTGCAAGCGGATGATTTTAAAAAATTAAATAATCAATTGTAACTGCCGGTGATCCGGATAATTTTTAAATATGTACATTCATACATTTTAAATGCTGAAATTATTTAACACACTTTCCAGAACCAAAGAAGAGTTCATACCTATCGAACCGGGAAAAGTCCGCATGTACAGCTGCGGACCTACTGTATATAATTTCATGCATATCGGGAATCTGAGAACTTTCTTTTTCGAGGATATTTTAGTCCGGGTATTAAAATACAACGGCTATGAAGTAAAGTATATCATGAATATTACCGATGTAGGTCATCTTGTATCCGACAGTGATGAGGGAGATGATAAGATGGAAAAATCAGCCAGGCAGCTCGGGAAAAGTGTATGGGATATTGCCGGGTTTTATACTGATGCATTTCTTAACGACATAAAACGGATGAATATCCTGCCGCCGGACAAATATACCAGAGCAACTGATTATATCATGCAGCAGATCGAAATGGTCAAATGTCTGGAGACTAAAGGTTTTACTTACATTACAAAAGACGGCGTATATTATGACACATCAAAGTTTCCGGATTACGGAAACCTTGCAAGGCTTGACATAAAAGGGCTTCAGGAAGGCGCAAGAGTTGAATATTCGGATGAGAAAAGAAACATCACTGATTTTGCATTATGGAAATTTTCACCTAAAGATAAAAAGAGGGAGATGGAATGGGACTCTCCCTGGGGAACCGGATTTCCCGGCTGGCATATTGAATGCTCCGCAATGAGCAAGGCTGAGCTCGGGGATCATTTTGACATTCATGCAAGCGCAATTGATCACATTCCGATCCATCATACAAATGAAATCGCACAATCTGAAGCATGTAACGGAGTGAAGTATGTAAATTACTGGATACACGGAGATTTTCTTGATATGGGCATTGAGAAAATGTCAAAGTCGCTGGGAAATTTTGTAACTCTGCAGACTCTTATAGAAAAAGGATATGATCCGCTTGATTACAGGTATTTCTTATTGATGGCGCATTACAGAAAGAAGCTGAAGTTTTCAAATGAAGCAATGGAAGCAGCCAGAAGCGGATATAAAAATTTAAAGAACAGGATAAACAATCTCAGACTTAAAGGTCAGCAGAAAGAAGATAACACAGATGTTATTTCCGTAAGCGAATGGAGAAATAAATTTATGAATGTAATAAATGATGATCTGAATATGCCTGAAGCAATGGCTGTAATGTGGGATATGCTGCGTGACGAGAAATTGTCTTCAGCAGAAAAACTAAATCTTGCTTATGACTTTGACAGGATATTCGGGCTTGAACTTGATGTCATAAAAGAAGAAACAACCGTTACGGAAATTCCGGAAGAAATAAATTTACTTGCCGTACAAAGATCAGAAGCCAAGAAAAACAGAGATTTTAAGCTTGCTGATGAAATTAGAGACAGGATAAGGGAAAAAGGATTTGAGATCCTTGACAAGAAAGACGGATCTGAAATAAAAAAAATAATCTGAAATAACCGTTACTCGTTGGAATTCATAACGAATGATATTCTTACTCGCCTTTTGCTTTAGTCCATACGTATGACGGAACCAGCCTTTCTATTGTATCATACAAAACATTCATATTTTCAAGATATGTATCATTTATATTTGCAGGTGCTTCAATTACTGTCGGTTTCTGATCAAGATTCGGCTCCTGCCACATGGTCACTGACAATCCTTTAGAAGGACCGCCGATCAGATTCTGATCGGATTTCATTTCTTCAGTACTTACGGTAAAAATCCCGCTCTTCTTAAGAGCATTGTTTAATCTTTTCAATCCCTTTTTTCCAACCCTGAATTCATATTCATCACTTGCAGACAGCTTTGTGTAAATAAGAATTCCGGTTCCGTTGTCGTTGATATTTATTGTGTAATTATACTGATACTCAGGAGAGACCGGACCTTTGGAGTAAGAATAGGACAGAGATGACCATTTATTTGACTGAGCAAACACCGTATTGCAAATGATTAAAGACAGGAACAGAAAAAATATTTTTTTCATTTATTATTTATTTTGTTAAATAAAATTTTCTTAAATTAATAAAACACATTTTAAAATCAAAGAAAGAACAGTTTCTTCTTTAGTTCTTACTAATTAAAATCAAACAAGCAGCAAATTTATTTCAGAATCACCATTTTTTTACTTTGTACAAATTCCTGATTTGCATTTTTATCTATGACAGTGATCCTGTAATAATATATTCCGCTTTGGAAACTACTGCCGTCAAATGATACGTTATATGATCCAGATATCAGATCTTTTTCTACCAGCGTCGCCGCTTCCCTGCCTAAAATATCATATACCTTAAGAGAGACAAAATTACTGCCCCCGTTTTTTATATTCAAATCATAACTTATCACTGTGACCGGATTGAACGGATTGGGATAATTCTGAAAAAGAGTTATTGTTTCAGGGATATAATTGTTATCCTCCTGAACACCGATAACATTTACATTATATTTTAATATTACTCCGTCAACACCAACAGCCCATCCGTTATTCTGATCAACAAAAAAGAGGTCATATATACGTGAGGAGTTAGGAGATCCGGTTAGCCTCCAGTTATTTCCACCGTTAGTTGTTAATAAAAAGCTGTCAACAATTCCGAGAGATATCCACGCCTCAGATTCAGTTCTGAAATCTATAGAATTTGCTATCCCGAAAATTCCGAACTCCTGATAATTCCAGTTCAAACCGCTGTTTGAAGTTCTTACATTGCTTGCACCGTATTCAAAGTCCCCGCCGACAGCAATAATATTCAGAGAATCAATAATGAAAAGATCACTCACCGGTTCAGCACCAACAATTCTATTGCTCCAGCTTAGTCCTCCGTTTGTTGTTTTCCATATCATTCCGGCAATATCAAAAGCGCCGCCTGATGCGAATCCTGTCAGGGGATCGTAAAATTTAATATCCTCAACCGGAAAAGTAAATGAAAGCCCGGAATCAATTGTACTTTCTGTCCAAATACTACCGGAGTTAGAAGTGTAATAAATTTTTCCGCCCGAGCCTCCCGTGAATCCGTTTAGAGTATCTAAAAAATAAATTGTGTTCAAAAAAATATTAGTGTCCTGAAACAGATAATTTTCCCATGATAACCCTCCGTTTGTTGTTGATAATATTCTCGAACCTATATAATTCGGAGGAGTAAAGTCAAATTCCAGTGAGATACCATATCCGATATTTTTATTTACAAAATATAAAGAGACAATTGAGTTTTTGACACCGGAGTTCTGTTGATTCCAGCTTATACCTTTATTTGTCGTATGAAGTATAAGACCTGAATCACCTCCGATCCATCCGTTCAGCGAATCTGTAAAGAAGCAGTTTGTTAAATTTAATGTAGTTGGACTATCCTGTTTTAACCAGTATTCCTGGGACAAAAGTCTGTTCTGAACAGAAAGAAATAAAAGCAATATTGTAATTAGCCTGATCAAAATTTAATTTTTAATAATAGATTGAAACGCCTGAAAAATTTTAAAACGTAAGTCGTAAAGAATTATATGCAAAAATACTTATTGTTTAATATTTATACAATCATTTCGGGAATCGAAAATTGAAAATGCACGGCGGTTAACAGAAGATTAATGTAAAAAAATTTTAAATTTTCCGTTTAATCAGACCAAATCGTTTTCTTTGGCATTGTTCATTATCTGCAGGTCAGATCTACGGAAGATTATTCCTTTTTCTGAAAAACCATTCAAGGCAAAGCAGGAAAATTATTATTCCCAGATAATAAGGATTCACATTGAGTTCAAAATTTTTTCTAGTTTTGAATTCAGATTTAGACCGCTCATTGAAATTAACAATAGAATCTTTTATAACACTATTATCTGCATTTGAAAAATTAATGCCGTAAGTATCTCCGGAAAGTTTATTCAGAAATGAATTATCTGCCCTTGTCAATTTATATTCAAAGTTATTCTCTCCGATAATAAAACGGTTATCAGTACTTTCAATTAAATTGTTTCCGGATAACAGTTCGGCTGTATAGCTGTATGTTCCGTCTGCAGGTATATTGATCTCACCTTCAAAATATCTGTTATCTTTTTTTACAAGTTCGAAAGAATTATTCAATCCGTTGCCGGATATTTTTACACGAATTTTTTCACCACCCTGAAGTTCATAATTTGTTATGCGGGCATTGAATTTCACATTTTCAAATTTTGAATACAACGGCTTAGTAGTTTCTATATTAAATTTCTTTTTTTGCTCTTTATCGGTGATAGCTATCACTGAACTTGTAATGATATAATTCAAAACTTCACCTGCGTTATTTCTTAGATTGTTAAGTCTCCATTTATACAGGCCGTAAGCAAGGAAGGCAGCGCTCCGGTTCTTTTCTGTATTCTGAATTATAAAAGCAGGTTCAGAATTCTGACTCATTACAAGAAAAGTTTCTGCTGAGGAATTTACGGCAAAAGATGAAGCTGTTTTAAAAATGTTCGGAAACGAATTAACCTGAGAGATAAGCCCATTGTTTTTAAAGATGTCATTGTTAAGTTTACTAACAGCCCTGATACCTGTCTCCTCCTCTTTATCCGAAAAGGAAATGGTTTTAAATGGAAGTTTATCAGCAAGAGCAGAGAGTTTATTATAATCTGTGTTTCTTCCCGCAAAAAAAACCAGTGATGAATTATTTTTTTCCAGAGCGGATCCTATTTCATTTATAATATTCTGATTTGTAACAGAAGTAGGGAAACCTATAAAAATATATGAATCAAAATTGCCCAGCGGAGGGATTGTACCTTCATAGAATTCAGAAGAGGATTTTTGGGTTAAGAAAACAGCTTCAAAATTCTTTACCTTTTTTATTTCTTCAGAAATAAATGCGAAGTCAGGACCGGGTCCCCCTGACAGGACAAGTATCCTGAATTTATTATTCACAAACTTAATAAAGAATTCCTCAAAATTATTTTTTAATGTGATCTCATCATCCAGACCCTCAATTTCTATTTTATACTTTATTGTTTTTTCCGCAACCGACATAACATTAAACGAAAGTTCATATATGTTCTGATCTTTTGAAACTTTCAATACTTTAGTCTGCACTAAAATATCTTCTTCATAAAGATTTATTTTTATTTCAGTATTATAGTTGTATGAATTTATGCTGACATTAACAGGAACATTGCTTTCTATGAAAGCGGTTTTATTAAAAAAAATATTCCTGAGAGCAAGATCATTATGCTGAACAGTATCTCCGGTCAGTATATAATTCACCGGAACATTAAGAAGCCGTGCAGCCGTTTCCGGGCTGCCACCTTCGTTTATTATTCCGTCGGAAATAATGGTTACCGAGGAAAGATTCTCGTTTGCCAGTCTTTCCTGCAGCGAATAAAGTGAGGATGTAAGGTTAGTTTCAAAATTGTTTATGCCGCTGTAAGAAATATTTTGAAGTTCATCTTTCTTGACTTCTTTCATTAAGTTTCCCGAAAAAAGAAAATATAAGTTTTCCGAATTTCCCGGTTCTGAACTCCTTATTTTTTCATCCAAAACACTGCTTATCAGGACATCGCGCTTGTCCAGCAGAAGACTTTGTGAATTGTCTATAAGATAAACATTTACCGGATCACTGAAAGTATTTTTAATAAAAGTAATTACGGGTGATGAAAAAAGTAGAAAGATAAAGAATAAAGAAAGGAATCTTAAAACAGCAAAAAATTTCTTGTTTATTCCTTCAAGAGTTGATCTCCTGTAATAAAACCATGAGACCGCAACTGCAAGAATAACGGATAAAATAATATATAATAAACTGAAATCTGATTTTAATGAAATATCCAATCCGGAAAATTTTGAATAAAGAAAAGTATTAAAAGCTGTTTTGAAATCCGGTCACATGAAAACTTCTTCGGGAGATACATAAAACGAATATAACTTATTTTCCCCGAGATTCCGGGAAAACAACAATCTGTCTTTATTGAAATGTAATGTGTGTTATTGAAATGAACAGATGTTTATATTAATGTTAAAATATTCTGACCTATTTACTAATTAACCTAATCAACTAATTAACTAATTCAAATTTACATTCTTATATCCACATAAATAGTCTCTTTCATATCCAGTATCCATTCTTCCATTTCCTTGCTTTCTTTAAATGTCACCGCAAAATTCTTTATCTTATCATAATCAGTTTCAAGGCTGAGTTTATGAGAAGGATTGATTCTGATCAGCTTAAACAGTTCATATCCGTATTGTTCGGTGCTGCCGATCCTTACGGGATCCGAGATCTGTCCCGGAGAAAGAGCATTTAAGATCTCAATAGTATTGCTGTCTAACTGTTCAGCGGGAATCAATCCAATGTAACCGCCTTTGAGTTTTGTATTCATATCTTCGGAATATTCTTTGGCTGCAGAATCGAATGTAATTTGTCCGTTATTGATCTTTGATTTCAGTTCTTTGAGAAATGCTATCGTTTCAAAATCTGAGGATTCCAGTTTCGGAAATTTTATCAGTATATGCTGGCTCTTAACTTTATCTCCCTGTTTTTCATTTAGCTTGATAATGTGATAGCCATATTCAGTTTCCACTATGTCAGATACTTCGCCGGGTTTAAGACTGTACACTGCTTCTTCGAACTCTTTTACAAAAGTTCCTTTCTTTGCATAACCAAGATCTCCGCCCTGTATTGCGGACATAGAATCTCCAGAATACTTTTTTGCAAGCTCTGAAAAATCCAAACCCTGTTTCACGCTGTCAAGCAGTTCAAGAGCAATGTTTTTAGCCGCTGTCTTTTCAGCCTCACTTACTTTTCTTGATAATATTATATGAGCAAGTTCATATTCATCGCTCTGATCGGGCAAACTGTCCTTATATATTTTGTAAAATTCCTTTACCTCTTTATCACTTACCTTTATCCCGCCCTGGAATTTTTTCCTTTTCATCCTGTCTATCTTAATGCTCTTTTGCAGCTCATCTTTTAACAGCAGTTTTAATTTTGGCACAGACATTCCGTAAACCTCAACAAGTCTTTCTTCAGATCCAACCTGGGCTATCATGCCTTTCAGTCTCTGATCAAGTTCTCTGAGCACTTCATCTTCGGTTACAAACACACTGTCCTGTTCGGCTTTTGCCAATATAATTTTATTGGTAAGCATGGACTGAAAAATCTGCTGCGCAATATAGGGATTGATCTCAGTAAGCTGGTTTTGCCTGGCATACAACTGAACCTGATACTGAAAATCAGATTCAGTTATAATATCATTTCCAATCACTGCTATAACTCTGTCACCTTCTGACTGACTGTAAGCAATTGTTCCTGTGAAAATAAATATAAGAGCCGCGAATATTTTTATAATGTTCAAATTAAAATTTTATTCTTTAAATGCTTCTATTAAAACAACTTCGTTTATCTTTACGGGATATTTATTCTTTAAGTTATCAACATATGTTTTTTCCATTTCCTTGAATTTTTCCTGCTGAAGCGTGTTTGATATTTCCGATTTTACATCATCAAAAGGCTTCATCTTTACTTTACCGCTGTCAGTAAAAGAATATTTGTCCTTATTCGAATCGTAATACGCCTGCATATCTTCCTGTGTGATCTTGATCTTTCTCCAAAGTTCTTCCTGGTCAATCTTGAAACTAAGCAATCCATTCTCATACTCTGTCATCTGAGCAATATATTCCGGATCTTTTTCTATATTTTCTTTTAATGCTACCTTATAAAGTATAGGCTCATCTGCTGCACCTTCAATGATCTTTTTAATAGTTGCAGCATTGGCAAGACTGGACATGTTGTCTCTGTTCTTTCCCATATATTCAATTATATTCGATACTTTAATTTCTCCGTCTTTATAAGTTGCAAGGACTTTTGACTTTTCTTCGGGATTAAACATACTGTCAAGATTAAATCCTGATACCGGTCTTGTAGAATCAAACTTTGATTCAAGATATTTCATTCCATCAGGTTTTATTTCAAAATTAAACTGTTTCTTTGATTTTTCAAGAAACTTTGTATACTCTGCTTTAAACTGAGGACCCTTTTTAAAATCAGCTTTTAATGTTTCTTTTTGCTTGTCAAACGGTTGATAAGGTTTTATCTCAGTGACCTTAATGATATGCCATCCGAAAGGTGTTCTTACCAGACCCGATATTTCCCCGACTTTCAGCATAAATGCAACGCTGTCAAACGGCTGAACCATTCTTCTCCTGTCAAAAAACCCAAGGTCTCCGCCTTTAGGAGCAGAACCCGGATCCTGAGAGACTTCTGTAGCTACTTTGGAAAAATCTTCACCGTTCTTTATTCTTGCAAGAACGTCTTTGGCTTTGTTGTAAGTTCCGATGGAATCTACTACCTGTCCGAGACTGTCTTTCTGATCCTGAATCAGAATATGTGAAGCCCTGATACCGTCATTTCTCTTTCTTTTATCTGCTAGTTTTACAATATGAAGACCGAACTGAGTTCTTACAGGTTCTTTTGTATAATCCCCGACCTTTAATTTATAGATTGCATCTTCAAATTCCGGAACTGTCATTCCTGCCGTGAAATAATAAAGGTCTCCGCCGTTCTGTTTTGCAGACTGATCATCAGAAAACTCCACTGCTACTTCGGAAAAAGGAACTCCGTTCTTTAATTTTGCCAATGCATCCGCAGCTTTTTGATATGCCTTTATTGAATCCTCCGGTGAGAAATTCTGCTGAGGTAAATTTATTAAAATATGGGATGCTCTTATTTCATATTCTTTTTTATCATAAAGATCTTTTATCATAGGTTCTACGATCTCTTTGTCTATAAGAAATGACGTCATAAAATTTTCCTTATATTGTTTCAGGTCATTCTGAATGTCATCCGCCTTTAAAAGCCCCCTTTCCCTTGCATCTTTCACTTTCAATCTGAACTTTACCAGTAATTCCAGAAATTCCTTTCTTTTCTGCATATCAGAGTTCTTGGCTGTGTCAAGATTATTTACAGTTTTCATGTACTGCTTCTCATAATCATCCAGATATATCTTTTCATCACCGACTTCGGCAACAACCTGTTTCTTTTTTGACGAACAGGCAACTATTGCCAGTAAAAATACAAACGATAATAGTGAAATTATTTTAATAATACTTTGCTTTTTCTGCATTCTTTTGATTTATTTACTTAATGAATTTTTGATATACAACTTTTTAAAATACCTAAATCGGCTTTGAATAAAAAGCCATGAATTACAATGAGTTCAATGTACATTGAACATTGAACATTGAACATTGTCTTTTTATATTAGTGTAAATCATGCTGGAAAACCGGAATCCAAATATTTTCGATACAACATACATAGTCTGTGACGTTGAAACCACCGGATTATCTCCTGTAGACAACCGAATGACTGAAATTGCCCTGATAAAGATCCGCAACGGCGAGATCACGGACAAATTCTCCGCGCTTATAAATCCGCAGCAGCATATCCCGAGGGAGATTACGAATCTAACGGGCATCACGAATGAAGATGTTTATAATAAGCCGACCTTCTCACAGTTATCAGATGAAATACTTTCATTCATTGATCTGAGTGATAAGAATAATCTGATTTTTACCGGACATAATGTTAGCTTCGATTATAAATTTTTATTGCATTCTTTTTCCAGGATTGAAAAAGATTTCGCACTCAGAACTCTCTGCACATGCAAGCTCGCGCGAAGGCTTCTCAAACGGCTTAAAAGCAAATCACTTACAAATGTCGCTGCACATTTTGACATAAAGTTCAAAAGAAAGCACAGGGCTTATGATGATGCTCTTGCAACTTCAAAGATACTTATTAATTTTCTGATAACACTGACCGAAGAATATGAATATGAAAGTATTGAAGAGGTACTGAGATTTCAGAACTGCAAAATTTATAATAACGATAATAAATCACCTGTTCTTAAAAGACTGGATCTTACTCTGAAAGACTTTCCGAAATCTCCGGGTGTATATTTTATGAAAAGCAAAAGTAATGAGATATTATATATAGGTAAAGCAAAAAATCTCCGAGAACGGCTTTCTTCTTATTTCAGATATAATTCAGAGCTTCCTGTCAAACTTAGAAGGCTGCTGAATAATATAGCTTCCGTTGAATATGAAGTTACTAATTCAGAACTTTCAGCGCTTATACTGGAGTCAAAATTAATAAAGCAGCACAAGCCGCGATTTAATTCAGCCATAAAAAGATTCCGCTTTCATCCTTTCCTGAAAATTGACGTGCAGAACAGTTATCCGAAAATAGAGAAGGTCTATGAAATAGAGAACGACGGAGCAAATTATTACGGACCGTTCAGAAGCGGAATGACCGTGAATAAACTTCTGAAAGACATTAACGAAGAATTTAAAATGCGGAAGTGCGATTATAAAAACCTTAAACCTGCAAAGGAACATTCTACATGCATGTATCATGAAATGGGTAAATGCGGAGCTCCGTGTAATTTCACGCAGACAAAGAAAGAATATGAAGAGGAAGTTGCAAGAGTGCATAATTTCATGACTTCATTTGAAAATAACTCCGCACAAAGATTATATGAAATGAGGATGAAGGAATATTCCGAAAAGATGGAATTTGAAAGAGCTGCTTTTGTCAGAGACAGGCTGAATGACATTCAGAAAGTTATGAGCTATCAGAAGGTCATCACATCCGCCATCAATGACAAGAAGATCATTATCAAATGCACCGGAGAAAACAGCAGGGAAATATTCTTTATTCAGAACGGCAAACTGGTACAGACTTATCTCATTAAAAATGACGATGATACCGATCAGACAAATATATTCGAGGAACTTACAGACACAACTGAATATCTGTTCTTTTCACTCAGCAAATATGTGAAGCATAAATTCAATCCCTTTGAACTAGATGAAATAAAAGTCATATCAAACTGGCTTGCTCTTAACCGAGACCGCAACAGCGTCATGGAGATAAAAGACTGGAATAGCAAAAATGATGTGATAAAGTTTTTGGATTTATAAGAGTCATAAGAGTCATAAGAGTCATAAGAGTCATAAGATTTATAAGAATTATAAGGTTTGTAAGATTTATAAAGTATGTAAAGTTTATAAAGTTTATAAATTTAATGAACTTACTTTTTATTCAAAAAAAAGGACTGTAAAAATTATTTACAGTCCTCATGAAATGATACAATTAGAATTTTCAGATCTTTTTTATCGAAGTTACATTTATTGAGTTATTAGCTGCATTGACCATACCGGACAATGAAACTTTATCTCCGTCAATTAAATCCGTTTTAACATCATTTAGTCGTATGTCAGGTGTATTTGGAGTTTCCAGAAAATAACCTGATCCGGAATTTCCTTTTATGGTTCCTTTTGCTTCTACTTTTATATCCCTTACTGTGAATCCTCCGTCACTGACGGCATCCTTTATCTGATTAACATTAATCTTCGGCTCGGAATTGAATGATAATACAAACAGAGTGTTCTTCAAATCGGTTTTTACAGATTTAACGAAGTCAAGAGATTTGAACTGTGCTTCGACTCCTTTTGCGCAGAGTGAACAGGTAAATCCGTCAACACCGATGGTAAGCTGCGTAACCTGTTCTGCAGAATATTTATTTGAAACAAGAATAATAATAAGGATTAAAAGGATCTTATTCATTTTTATAATTTAAAATTGAAAACTGCGGAGCAGTAAAACTGCCCCGCAGTAATATAAGTTTTATTTACAACAGTCTTTTGTCGTTCCTTCGGCTTTTGTTTTATCCGAACAGCAGGGTTTATCCATATTATTGCTCATGGTTTCATTGTTCATATTTCCCTGACTGTGTGTTGGATCTTTTGCATCTTTCATCATGGTGCATGCTCCCGATCCGCAGCATTTCTTGCATTCTTCACTTGTGCATTTATCGGTACAGCAGCTTGATACTCCCTGTGATGTCCCTGCATCCATTGTACAGCATTTTGCATCTATACATTCCTGTCCGCAGCATTTGCAGTCCATGTCCGGCTGGATGCTGAATGAATTAGAATTAAAAGATACTGATAATAATACGGCGGTAATTAATACCGTTAAAAAATTTATTGTTTTCATTTTGATGGAATTTAAAATTTATAAAATTAATTTAAAGCTAAATAAATATTACCTGTTTTCTGACAGCTCTTTATCAGAATATCTCCGGATATGCTTAATTAATTTTTAAATTCTAAAATTGGAATTCAGGATATGAATGTTTTCTTTAGGAGGAGAATGTAATGAAAGAATCTTTATGCATCTTATAAAATCGCTAGAATTATCATTGATAATAAATGTATTTGAAATGCCGGGATTCAAATTTAAATTCTTCAGACTGTTGTCTGCAGTAAAAAGGTTGATCTCATCAGGCTGATTTGTCATTTCTTTGACTTCGCAGCAGCAACTCTTTTGAATACTTTCTTTTGGTTTGACATTTTTATCGCCATCTTTGCAGCAGCACGAGGAATTTCCGGAATTGCAGTTGTTTACCAATAACTCACACAAAGATGAATTTGTGTATAAAAAACTTATCAATAAAATTAATGAAAGGATCTTAAAACAATATTTAGTAAATCTTTTTTTCATGCGTTGTCTGTAACGAACTGTTGTTGCTTTAAATTTAATACAAAATTAATGCAAAATGTAAATATTAACAACCCATTTTTTTTCGGATCTTCTGCCTAATTAGACGATATTTTTTCTCCTGCAGAATTCCGCAGATTTCTGCGGTCACTTTCTGCAAATAACTGCGTGAAATATTTCTATGTTAATTACTTAGTAAACATTTCCATCCAAAACGCTTTATCAACTTCACATTTTTGATGAAAATATTTCCAAATTCGAAATATAAATTTTCATTTCAAAACTAATCACGCCTTAAATCCCAATGTCTTTAGCTTTTGAAATGAAACTTCCGAAGTATAAATCCAAATCATATATTACTGAAGCGCAATAAAACAGACTTAGGAAGATTTTCACTGCTTAAATGCTTAACTTAATGTCATTACCCTAAACCACTCCCCGCGCGAGTCTGTCTCAAAACATCCTTATAATCCACCAATACACGATGAAATAAAAAAAATTTTGCTGAAAATAGATTACTCTGTGCCTTTGTATCCTGGTGGTTTAAATATTTTTTATTTATTGAGACAGTGTATTTTTGGACAGTTCTGAGTATTGAATAAATTTTAATTCATCTTTTTCATTGTAATTAAGGATTGATATACTTAAATTGAACACGTAAAAAAACAGTACAGCGTTTTTTTGTTTCGCATCTGCGGAATTGTTCTACCCAAATAAGAAAGTAGCAACAAGCTTTTAATATATTGCTGGTGTTAAAGCCTTTATAAGGTGTAAGTCGCCGCAAATAAATCAGGAACTAACATTCCCGGTTGAAAAGATTTAAGAGCCAAAAAATTTGCAAGCGTACAATTTAACAAACACAAAAAAGGAAACACAGCAATGGAAAAAGGAACTGTAAAATGGTTCAACGTTACTAAAGGTTATGGATTCATAACCAGAAGCAACGGGCAAGATGTATTCGTACACTTCAAAGCAATTAATGCAGAAGGTTACAAAAAACTTGACGAAGGCGATCAGGTTGAATTTGAAGTTGAAGACGGAGCAAAAGGTCCTCAGGCTGCAAACGTAACAAAGGTTGACTAAAAAAATTTAACCTAAATAAAAAGCCCGTGATTCATATCACGGGCTTTTCTTATGTATATCAAAAATATTCCTCAGATTATCCTCTCCCAGTATCCTACATCCACCCACTTTCCGAATTTAAACCCGACTTCTTTCAGAATTCCGCATTTTGTGAATCCGCACTTTTCATGTAAAACAATACTCGCTTCATTAGGAAGAGCAATACCCGCTAGTATGCTGTGAATGCCTGCCTTCTTTAACCTGTCGATCAGTTCCTCTAAAAGCTTCTTTCCAATTCCTTTGCCGAAATGATTCTTATCTACATAAACTGTATTCTCTGCTGAATACCGGTAAGATGATCTCACTTTCCATCTGTTCGCATAAGCATAGCCTTTTACTATACCTTTTTCTTCATATACGATCCATGGATAATTTAGTGTAACTTCCTTTATTCTTCTTACCATATCATCTTCATCTGTTTCCTCCTCTTCAAATGTGATCACGGAGTTCTTAATGTAATAATTATAAATATCACACAGCTGCCCTGCATCAGATTCTGTCACATTTCTTACCAAAATAGTTTAATTAGAATTTTCATTACTAAGGCAAAGTCTTTCACAACTCATTTAACTTATCTTAACTATCTGTCAATTGTCAGTTAACAGCTATCAAATATCAACTATAAACTACTTCACCAGTTTCCCTAACATTTCCACTGCATTCTTATTATTCGGATCCAGCTCAAGTGACTTCTTATAATTTTCAATCGCAAGATCTGTCTGACCATCAAGCATGCATGCTTCCCCCAGACTGTCGAATACATTAGCAGAATTCGGAAATGACACTGCATTAAGTTTTAAAATTTCAATCGCATCCTTATTTTTGCCTACCTGTATTAACTGATAGCCGAGTGAATTAAGTTGTGCTTCCTTGAAATTATACTTATCCGGATCACTTGCTTTCAGTTCATTATACTGCGCAATGGCGCTTGCAACATCTTTTTCAAGTATAGTCTGCAACAGTACATTTGAAATCGGTTCTTTCGGATCACCTATACTGATAAGCTCTGTATCAAATATAAGAGTAGCATCAGGCGGTATAACATTTCCTGCGCCTTTACTTCCGTAAGCCAGTTCCGGCGGAATTATCAGCCTGTATTTATCTCCTATACTCATCAATGCAATGCCTTCGTCCCATCCTGCTATGACCTGCTTGTTACCGAGTACGAATTCAATCGGCTCATTCCTGTCACGTGATGAATCGAAAACTTTTCCGTCCAGAAGATATCCTGTATAGTGAACTTCCACGGCTTTATTGTTCTGAGCTTTCTCACCAGTGCCTTGTTCTAGGATAATATATTTCAAACCGCTTGGAGTTGTAACCGTATCCTGCGCTTTCGTAAAACTGATTGCAATAAGAAGTAATATTGCAGCAACAAAATGTTTTTTCATTTTCCGTGTTTGATTTTAGTTTATTAAAAAATTTATGTTCTAATTACTCTCAGTATTGTAACGTGAAAGTATTTCTTCAATGCTATCTTCTACTTCCCCGTGACTGAAATTTCCTTTCTCAAGCTCTTCTTCCGTTTTCTTCTGAAGCCTTTCATAAAACTTTAAGGCTTTTTCTTTTATTCCATTTGTATCTGAATCCATAAGATCAAATAAAACATCTTCTGCTTTTGAATACTGTCCGGAAAATTCAAAGTATTCAAAGATCTTTATTTTAAGATCAGTATCAGTATCGGTTGAAGTCAGGCTTTTTATCATGAAATTAATTCTGTCATAATATGCTTCCGGCTCAGGCAGCTCCCTGGTAAGAATTGTTTCCAGATAAAGCCAGAGAGATTTAATATAAATATCCATGCTCTCGCTTATTCTGTCTTTTTCACCGAGTATGTCTCCGTATTCCTTCAGAAGTTCGGCTGAGATCAGGCATCTTCCGGCATACACATCAGAGGTCTTCATGAGCTTTAATACATCTTCAACATTTAAAATTTTAATCAGATTAAGATCAAGACCGACTAATGTCTTGGCTGCGGATTCGATGTCTTTCTCGGCTTCCATATAATTCTTGTTCTCTTTGTTAAATAGAACTTTTGTCAGTACTGTCGCCAGCATCTGAGTCATTTTCATTAAGTAATCGCGTTGAAGCATATCTGTTATTTTTTATGGATTATTTTTTATTAAATATCTGAGCGCTTCTTCTATGTCCAGCTTACCATATCCCCAGTCAGGATTTGGAACATCTCCGGTGAATGAATCTTTCTTTGCTGTGTTAAAAAGTATTTGTTTTATCTGCCAGTGTGTAAGTGCAGGATCATACTGAAGCATTAATGCAGCAGCTCCTGTAACGTGCGGTGCGGCTGCGCTTGTTCCCGTGAAAATTGTATATCCGTTCCCGATCGAAGTGGAAAATGATGAATGTCCGGGTGCAGTAATATCAACTACTGGTTTCCCGCTGATACTAAATCCACGCGGACTGTAAGTCGCAAGATCTCCGACCTTTTCATTCCATCCGTAATTTACCGCATACGCTCCTACTGAAATAACACTGTCAGCTGTTGACGGAAATGTTACGGTTGTCTCATCAGATATATGGCTTTTCCAGTGTGTCGGACCTGACCATGCCTGCGAAATATCCACAACGTAACCATCGATAACTACACTTCCTGTAGATCTCACTTTTATATTCCAGTTTCCCTGTATGCTTCCGGAATCAGACTTCGATAAACCAAGTTTCATCATGACATTTCCTTTCGGTGAAACTTCCTTCGAATATGAAATATTGTAATTACCTGTTTTCAAAAGTTCACTGCCTGTTATTATCTCCGGAGTTTTATTTTTATCAGGTGTTTCAATTTCAAATGTAAGTTCAGCGTCTGTATCTTTCCAAATAAAAGAAACAAACGCTCCGTCATTCTTTTTACCTTCTGACTTATCGGGAGCTGTTATTCCATAAGAACTTTCATCTCCGGAATTTAAAGTATCTTTTATGTGCAGCTTATTCCCTGCAAGATTACCGGCACCGCCGATTATTGTCATGCCTTCACCTGCGTATTGATTTACAAGCTGTTCTTCTTCAGTCGAACCGTCAAGAAATTCCCATCCCCATTCGCCGTCTTCAAACAAAAGTATGTCGGCATTCTCATCTTTAATGAATCTTACAAGGTCAGGAAAATTCTTAACAAATCTCGGCGTATAATCATATTTGATGATTGCCATCACGAGTTCAGCATCTGGGGCTATCCCTCCTATTTCCTGAATTCCCTTTGTACCGCCGAGAAGAGCGCCAGCTACCTGTGTACCATGTCCGAATTGAGAATCAAGTTCTTCATACTTTATCAGATCAACTCCTCTTCTTCTGACTGTGCCGTCCTTTTCTCTCAGAGCTCTGACTTTAGAAGTTTTCAACGCAATTAATTTCTCTCCTCTGCTCAGTTCATCGTTGTTATTTTTATCCACTGCTATGAAGATCTGTTCGCCGTATGTAGGATCAGTTTCTTTGAATCCGTCTTTAATTCCGAAATCTCTTATACCGTTATTGTTTTTATCAATGAAAAGAAAATCATAACCGGGATTAAAATTATCCGGATCCATTTTAATAAGATTGTAAGTACCGTTATTCATTTCAATATATCTCAGGATCTCTCCTTTATCGGATTTACCGTTTTTATTCAGATCAGCTGCATCTTTGCCCGGAGTAAATTTTCCGTTCTTATCAGCGTCTATCAGCTCATACTCCCCGCCGTCAGCAAAAAAGAACATCGGATTAAAAATATCTATACCCGAATCAATGTCACCTATCAGTACGCCTTTGCCTGTAAGAAGATTACCGTTCTTATCATAGAAATTTTCCTTAAGCTGGGTTGTTATCTCTATCTGACGGTATTGTGAAAAAATGACTTCCGGAAAAGATAATAGTATTATTAGAAATATTTTAACAGACTTTGTTTGCATGTTTAAATTGTATTAGATGTTTTAATTTCCAGATCGTGCGCTAATTTTACAATTTTTACAATAGAGACGCAATTTATTGCTTCTCTATATTTAGCCATCTCTTATTTATTTATAAAGATATTTGAAAAGAAGTTCATATCATCAGATTTCCAATCAGAACTGTAACAGCATTTCCAGCGATCAAAACCCTTTCACCTTCAAGTGTCACAGTAAGATTCCCTCCTCTTTCAGAAGCCTGAAATGCCTTCAATGTTTTTTTATTCAGTTTCGAACTCCAGTAAGGAGTCAGAACGCAGTGAGCAGAACCTGTAACCGGATCTTCCTTCACTCCTTTTGCCGGAGCAAAGAATCTTGAAATGAAATCAATATCATTATTTTCAGATCTGCAAGTAAGTATCGTTCCGTACTTCTCGAGTTTCTCAAGCAGTTCAAAATCAGGCGAAACATTTTTTAAGTCTTCCTCTGAATTCAGTTCTACTAAGTAATGGTGGTCAGTAATACCAAGCCATAAAGGTTTTACGTCAAGGGCTTTTTCAAGTTCTTTGTTTTCATTTGAAGCAACCGGAACATTCACCGGAAAGTTCAGCTCTATCTTATCGCCTTTTTTCTTTGCTGTAAGCTTTCCCTTATACACAGTTTGAAACACTGCTTCTTCATCGGGTTTCAATATCCCTTCCTGCCAGAGTATGTGAGCGCTTGCAAGCGTAGCGTGTCCGCAGAGCTCCACTTCCGATGTCGGAGTAAACCACCGCAGGCTGAATACGCCACTTAATTTCTTTACAAAAGCTGTTTCGGACAGATTCATCTCTGCGGCAATGCTTTGCATGACTTTATCATCTAAATCATTTTCAAGCAGGCAGACGGCAGCAGGATTTCCTGAGAACATTTTGTCTGTGAAGGCGTCTACAGTGAAGGTTTTTATCATTCAAGTAATTAAGTTTGCTATTAATTCATTTAAGGTAAACATTTAAATCTAATTTGCTTTCATAGTAATAATTTTAAGAAATTTTTACAATAACAAACTGCATTTTACATCAAACTTTTTTTATCAGGTAAAAAATTTTTAAAAAATTTTCAACATTATTAAAAAAAAATTAAAATCAATAGTGAAATTTTTTTAAAACGTTTGCATTTAAAAATCATTTCTTATAATTTTACATAAATATTTTTATCGCATCTTTTCTTCCAATAATTTTTCATCAAAAACTAAATTGACAAATAAATATAATTTAATATTTATAAAAGAATCCATTACTTTTTTTTCATCCAAACACCCTTCCAAAAGATCTTATAAAATACACCCAAATATATTTTATTCAAGAAATTTTTCATTAACCGATTATAATTTTTATGTAAATGAAAATTAACAGAGTCTTTGTAAATAAAGGCAGCACTGCCTTTGATCTTATTGAATTCGATACACGGTCATCAGTGATAAGAAATCCTGACGGCTCGATAGTATTTGAAATGAACGACATCAAAGTTCCAAACCACTGGTCGCAGGTAGCGACAGATATTCTTGCGCAGAAATATTTCCGTAAAGCCGGAGTTCCTGTTTTCATTAAAAAAGTCGAAGAGGATGGCGTTCCGGAATGGCTTCAGAGAAGCGAGCCGGATAATGAACGTCTGAAAGACATTGTCGAGGAAGAAAAATATACTTCGGAAAAAGATTCGACACAGGTTTTCACGCGTCTTGCCGGATGCTGGACCTACTGGGGATGGAAGCATGGTTATTTTAACTCCGAAGAGGACGCAAAGAATTTTTATGAAGAGCTTAGTTATATGCTTGCTATGCAGTTCGCTGCTCCGAATTCTCCTCAGTGGTTCAATACAGGACTTAACTGGGCTTATGGTATCACAGGTCCTTCTCAGGGACATTTTTATGTTGATCCTAAAACAGAAAAACTTGTAACTTCAAAAGACGCTTACACACATCCGCAACCTCACGCATGCGCACTCGGAAATACAAAGATCTTTACTGATAAAGGAATTTATACCATAGAAGAAATTGTAGAAAAGAATCTGACTGATCTGAAAGTTTATGACGGTAATGAATTTGTTAGCCTGATCGCTGTAAAGAATAACGGAACAAAGAGCGTTTACAGAACTAAGTTAAAGAACGGAAATTTTATTGAATTTACTGATGACCACCTTGTATATTCTTCCGATAAAAGATTAAGAGAAGGCGGTAATTATAAATGGAATGAACTGAAGACATTGCTCGGAAAGAAAGTTCAGCAGTATTCCTTAAAGAACGAACTGATCAATGAGGAAATACTCGAAGAGGTTTTTGCGGAAGCTAGCAATAATGATAATAATTTCAAACAAACCCTTTCTGATCTTGGCATTGAAACAGAAAAAGAATCAGCAGAAACAGATAAACTGAAACTTGATAAGGCTGCACTTGCAGGATGGATAATCGGAGACGGATATTACGGAAAGTATAACCGCAACAATAAAACTACCATGTTCGGTGCTGTTACAATTAATGATGATGAATACAATTATGTTACCGGATTGTTTGAGAATATTTTCGGAATGTATAAATCAGTTGTCAGGCAGAATATCAGTGACCATTACAGAATAGTCAAACACGATTCCAAAAATGCCGATGAGTTTGTAAATGAATATGAACTTGATGTTACTTCATTCACCGCTAAAGTTCCGGAAGTGATATTCAAATCAACTAAAGCGGAAAAGTTAAATTTCCTGAGAAGCCTTTTTCAGGCTGACGGATGTGTAAGAATAAGAGATAATGAAGGAAGAAATTCAGGCGATATAGTATTAAGTACGATCTCCGAAGAGCTTGCCCATGATGTTCAGATACTTTTGTTAAGTCTAGGTATTTATTCAAATATTTCAATTTGCAATGATTCCCGTGACAACAGGAAACCTCTTCAAATGCTTAGTATCTCATATTATTCCGAGCGAAAGAAATTCGAGGAGAAGATCGGTTTTATATCAGAAGATAAAATTGAAAAGTTAAGATCACTGAATGAAAATATTCCGGGAAAAAATAAGCACGAACTCTCGGAAGAGACAGTCATTTCAATTGATTATATCGGTGAAGAGACAGTTTATGACATACAGACAGCATCAGAGAAATTTTTAGCGAACGGCATTGTTGTTCATAATTGTTTCATTCAGTCTTTAACCGATGATCTTGTAAACGAAGGCGGCATTATGGATCTATGGGTCCGTGAAGCGAGGCTGTTTAAATATGGCTCAGGTACGGGATCTAACTTTTCAAACGTTCGCGGCGCAAATGAATCATTAAGCGGCGGAGGGAAATCTTCCGGCTTAATGTCATTCCTTAAAATTGGCGACAGAAGCGCAGGCGCAATAAAGTCCGGCGGTACTACAAGGCGCGCGGCTAAAATGGTGACGCTTGATCTCGATCATCCTGATATTGAAGAATATGTCGGCTGGAAAGTTACGGAAGAACAGAAAGTAGCCGCGCTTGTGGCAGGTTCCAAAATTTTAAATTATCATTTAAACAAGATCATTAAAGCCTGTCACGAGTCTCATCCGGAAAATGACGGCTTTGACAGAAAGACAAACAAACAGCTTGCTCATGCGATCCATGAAGCAAGAAAAGTTCATACACCGGAAAACTATATAGAAAGAGTGATCCAGCTTGCTAAGCTCGGCTTTAAGGAGATAGAATTTCCGGAATACGATACAGACTGGAACTCTGAAGCTTATGTAACTGTGTCAGGACAAAACTCAAACAACAGTGTTCGCGCGACGAATGAATTCATGGAATGTGTGCTGGATGACAGGGACTGGAATTTATACTGGAGAACTGAATTAAAGAAAGCAGCAAAAGAAAACAGGGATCCTAAGCCATGCAGGACAATGAAGGCGCGTGATCTGTGGGAACAGATTGCTTACTCCGCATGGTCTTCTGCTGATCCCGGAATTCAGTTTCATACTACCATTAATGAATGGCATACCTGTCCTAACGGCGGCGAAATAAAAGCTTCCAATCCGTGTTCGGAATATATGTTCCTTGATGACACCGCCTGCAATCTTGCATCACTTAATCTGATGAAGTTTTATAATTCTGATAAGGATAGATTCGAAGTTGAAAAATACAGACATGCTTCCCGTTTGTGGACTATCGTACTTGAGATAAGTGTTTTAATGGCGCAGTTTCCGAGCAAAAATATAGCAAAGCTTTCTTATGAATACAGAACACTCGGACTCGGATATGCAAATCTCGGCGCTCTGCTGATGGTGCAGGGAATTCCTTATGATTCTCCCGAAGCACTTTCGATGACAGGCGCACTGACTTCAATACTTCACATGACCTCTTATGCAACTTCCGCGGAGATGTCAAAAGAGCTCGGATCATTTCCAAGATACAAAGAGAATGAAAATGAAATGCTCCGCGTGATAAGAAATCACAAGCGCGCTGCATACAATGTTTCAGGAAATGAATATGAAGGGTTGTCTATAGTTCCTATGGGGATAAATAAAAAATTCTGCCCGGATGAACTGCTTGAAGCTGCGAGAAAAGATGCGGATAAAGCGCTTGAGCTTGGTGAAAAGCACGGATTCAGAAATGCTCAGGTAACTGTTATTGCGCCTACCGGAACCATCGGACTTCTTATGGACTGTGATACTACTGGCGTGGAGCCGGATTTTGCACTGGTGAAATTCAAAAAATTAGCCGGCGGAGGTTATTTCAAGATCATAAATGAATCAGTTCCACCTGCGCTAAAACACCTTGGATATACTCAGAAAGAAGTTGAAGAAATAATCAGATATACAAAAGGTCACGGTTCTCTGATCGGCTGTCCGCACATCAATGCTCAGACTCTTACTGATAAGGGATTCACGAAAGATGTTTTATCTAAAATTGAAAAGTCTCTGCCTTCCGTGTTTGACATTAATTTTGCATTTAATAAGTGGACGCTCGGCGCAGGTTTCTGCAAGAATGCATTAGGATTTTCAGAAGAGCAGCTGGATGATCCTAATTTCAATGTGCTGAAAGAGCTTGGTTATACAAAAGAACAGATCGAAGAAGCGAATGATTATGTATGCGGAACTATGACAGTTGAGGGAGCTCCTTATCTTAAAGAAGGACACTATCCGATATTTGACTGTGCAAACAAATGCGGAAAGAAAGGTACAAGATACATTCACGCTGATGCTCATATTAAAATAATGGCAGCCGCACAGCCATTCATATCCGGCGCAATCTCAAAAACAATAAATCTTCCGAATCATGCAAACATTGAAGACATGAAGAACGCATACATGATGTCATGGCGTCTCGGTGTAAAAGCAAATGCACTTTACAGGGATGGTTCGAAATTATCTCAGCCGCTTAACAGCGTTACGGATGATGAAGACATAGATTACAGCACTACCGATGAAATAAATGTTGCGGCGGTAAGAACGAATGACATTGTGAAAGTTGCTGAAAGGATCATACACAGATACATTGCAAAGAGAAGAAAGCTTCCATTCAGAAGAAAAGGTTATACTCAGAAAGCGAAGATTGGAATGCATTCCGTCTATCTCAGAACAGGTGAATACGAGAATGGTCAGCTTGGTGAGATATTCATTGATATGCACAGGGAAGGCGCGGCATTCAGGAGCCTGATGAACTGTTTTGCTATAGCTATCTCTCTCGGACTGCAGCACGGAGTTCCGCTTGAGGAATTTGTTGATGCATTTGTTTATACACGATTTGAACCGAATGGTATTGTAATAGGAAATCCGAATATCAAGATGAGCACATCTATCATAGATTATATATTCAGAGAGCTTGCAGTTACTTATTTAGGAAGAAATGATCTTTCACACATTGAGAATCACGCAGAGCTGCAGCGTTCACCGATAGATGCTATTTCGAAGCTTGAAAGTGATGATGATTTTGACGGTGAGGAAATTTACAGTGAAAGGATCATTGATGAGATCCCGGCAGTGAAAAATACACCGCCTGTAACGCTGAAGAGTGACAGTTCTTCAGATTCAGGAACCAAAATAAAATTATCGGGAGTTCAGATCTCAACAGTTGAAAAGATAAAAGAAGCGAAGCTAAAAGGTTACACAGGCGACATCTGCACCAACTGCGGCAGCACGACGATGGTACGAAACGGAACATGTCTGAAGTGTATTACTTGTGGCGAGACGAGCGGATGCTCTTAAGAGCAATTATCAATTATTAATGTTCAATAATCAATAAAAGCCAATTGCTGAGAAGTGATTGGCTTTTTTTATAGTTTGTTAAAAAGAATACGGAAAGTTAGTTTTATAACAATTACAGAAAATAAAATTTAATATGAAAAAAATAATTCATACCGGCTTTGCAATGCTTTTATTTGTTATAATTAATGTAAGATCGAATGCCCAGGAATTTTTAGAAATGATGAGCGATCCGAAAGTAAATGTTTATGACGTGCAGAAAAAATTTGAAGAATACTTTCAGGGAAAGAATTACGAAAGAGGAAAGGGATGGAAACAGTATAAGAGATGGGAGGAATTCATGATACCAAGGACATATCCGACGGGAGAAAGATTTAATCCTGCAATTGCTTACACAGAGTTTCAGAAATATATGGAAAATTATCTGAACTCCGATTCACCTGTCTTTGGAGACTGGACATCAATGGGTCCGACTTCATGGACAAACGGAGCTTCTGGATATAATCCGGGAAACGGAAGAATAAATTGCGTAATGGTCGACCCGAATAATCCCAACATCATTTATGTCGGTGCACCTGCAGGGGGAATCTGGAAATCAATAAACGGCGGAAACAACTGGACTGTACTGAGTGATAACTTTACTGTTCTTGGAGTTTCTTCGATTGCGATCCATCCGGGTAATTCAAATGTAATTTACATTGCTACAGGAGACGGTGACGGAGGACAGACATACAGTATTGGAGTTCTGAAATCGATAGATGCAGGTGTTACGTGGACACCGACTGGCTTGAGCTTTTTTGTGAATAATTTTGTAAGGATGAATAAAATATTAATTCATCCAACTGATCCTAATATATTGATCGCAGCAGCAAATAATGGATTCTATAAATCTACCAACGCAGGAGTCAACTGGACTCAGACTGTTACAGGTACAAATATCAGAGACATTGAGTTTAAACCAAATGATCCTAATACAATATATGCCTCAGGAAACAGTTTCAGAAAATCCACTAACGGCGGGGATAATTTTACTGTGATCACTTCTGGGATCCCGACTTCGGGTATTACAAGAATTGCAATCGGTGTAAGTCCCGCAAATAATTCTTATGTTTATTTTCTCGCAAGCGCTACCAACGGCGGATATCAGGGCTATTACCGTTCTACCAACAGCGGTAATGATTTTACTGTTATGTCAGGCACTCCGAATATTCTCGGATATGAACTTAACGGAAGTGACGCAGGGGGCCAGGGTTCTTATGATCTTGTAACTGCTGTTTCTCCGACAGATATAAATACTGTTTATACAGGAGGCATTAATATCTGGAAATCTACAAACGGAGGTGTAAATTTTACTGCACAGACATACTGGTATTATCCTGAGGGATTTGCTTATGTTCATGCAGATATTCACGCACTGGAATTTTTCGGTACAAGGCTTTTTACGGGAAGTGACGGAGGAGTTTTCTATTCGACCAACAACGGAACTAACTGGATCGACAGATCTCCGGGACTGGATATAATGCAGTTCTACAGAATAGGCGGAACACCGTCAAATGCAAATTTTATCATCGGAGGGACACAGGATAACGGCTCTGATATTCTGAAGAACGGAAATCTCACTCATATATTCGGAGCAGACGGTGGTGAAGCAATAATTGATTATGCAGATACAAGCATAGTTTATTGTGAATATCAGGGAGGCGGAATTTTAAAATCAACTAACGGAGGGGTTGACCTGAATGATGCAACAGCCGGGATCACAGAGAACGGCGCTTTTGTAACACCTTACATTATGCATCCTACAAATCATCAGATTCTTTATGCGGGTTTTCAGAATGTCTGGAAGACTACTAACGGAGCTGACAGCTGGACACAGTTATCAACTACTCTGGGGAGCGGAACAATCACTTCTCTGGCTATCTCCCCTTCAAACCCGGATTACATTTATACTTCCAAATCAAGCAATATCTATGTCACAACAAACGCAGGTATCAACTGGAACCTTATGAACAGCGGTCTTCCGGGATTTTCCGTAACCTATATTGCTGTTCATTCTTCAAACCCCGGCGTAGCTTGGGCATCAATTTCAGGTTACAATGCAGGTCAGAAAATATTCAAAACAACAAATGCAGGCGTCAACTGGGTAAACATTTCAGGCACGCTGCCGAACATTCCCGCTAACTGTGTTACGTTCGAAAACGGTCCGAAAGAAGGAGTGTATGTCGGAATGGATGTCGGAGTCTATTATACAAATAATCAGCTTAGCGGGTGGATTCCTTATCTGGACGGAATGCCGAATGTGATAGTAAGAGAAATCGAAATTCATTATCCGTCTAATAAAGTCAGGGCTGCAACATTAGGAAGAGGGATCTGGCAGGCGACACTGGCATCGCAATTAGTCGGTATAAATAATTCAGTTTCGGGCATTCCAAACAATTACAATCTTAAACAGAATTATCCGAACCCGTTTAATCCCGTTACAAAGATCGCATACGATCTTCCTAAGTCAGGTTTTGTATCATTAAAAGTTTATGACGGTCTTGGAAAAGAGGTCGCAAAATTGTTTGAAGGAAATCAAAACGCAGGAAGTTATTCGATTGATTTTAAAGGAAATGATCTCAGCAGCGGAACATATTATTACAGAATAGAAACAAGCATAGACAGTGAGACACAATATACGATGACGAGGAAAATGGTCCTTCTGAAATAATTTGGTTAATTATGTTAATTGGTTAATTGGTTTATTGTGTTGATTGTTTGATTTCGGTTTTAACGGATTGGTTTTGGATCCTGCAAAGTCACTTATTTTCTTATTCTGCTGCTTCTGAATGCTTATCCATATTTGTCCTTCCTTCTATTACAAATATACAAGGAGTGAGCGACAAATAATGTCCCGCTGAAATTTGAATCAAAAAAATTTATGGAATTCAGGTTTGACCGTAATTATCCAGAGCTTTCAGCAGTTCTTCTTTTAAACTTTCCTTAAGTTTTTTCGGAGCCAGTACTTTGCATCCTTTGCCCCATGATAAAACCCAGAATTTTATTTCTATAAGACTGTTCACTTTCATAGTAAGTATAATACTACCGTCAGGATTTACTTTCACCTTTTGAGATTTGTGCCAGATTTTTTCTTTTACATATCTCGCTGCATCTTTATCAAAATACAATTTAACAGTAAATATTTTATCCGATTCGAATATTCCAAAACTGTTCTCGAAATAATTATTGATGTTAAAATCTTTTTTTCTTTCGAATCTGATTCCTGTCATCTGAATCTTTTTAAACCTGCTAATGGAAAAGGTTTTTATGTCTTTATCGGTATGACAGTAAGCTACAAGATACCACTCGCCTTTATCATTAATGATCTGATAAGGATCCAGCATTCTGTGAGAAAGTTTTCCGCTATATCCTGCAAGGTAATGTGAATCAATAGAGTTATAATTTTTAACTGATGACTTCAGATCTTCAAATATCTTCATGTCAATGTTTCTCGAGCTTCTGATCCTGAAGCTGATTACCTCATCAATATCTCTCAGATGAATTCCTATTCTGTCACTATATAAATAGTAAAGCTTATTGTATAAGCTGCCAATCTCCTTTCCAAATTGATTATTGATCTGCGCAAGGGCTTTCTGCATCAAAGCAAGTGTATAGAGATCTGATTCATTTAAGCTCAGCAGATTAAGCCTGAATTTCTTTTCAGAGTAATAATATCCCTTTATTTTCTTATCAAATATTATCGGAGCATTGAATTGGGTCTTCATGAAATCGATTGTTCTCTGAATTGATTTAGTGCTTACCTGATACTGATCCGCAAGTATTTTAGCTGAAGGATAATTTCCCATAGCCAGTTCGCTGTCAATGTATGCAATCCTGGAAATCTGAACGAAATTCAGTTGTTTGGTATTGTTCTTATTTTTCATTTATCAAAATATAAAGATATTGCGAAAAAGTTAATGAACAATGAAATGATTTTTTCACAATGAAGTCAGTTTGATTTCATATATTTAAATCAA
>CAZLOL010000004.1:0-57511 GCA_964561045.1 uncultured Ignavibacteriaceae bacterium
TGTGCTGTACTCTCAAATAGGATGACGATGAATGATGACTTGAATTGATGAACACCGATCAAACCCCGACAGATACCGCCGGTCTGCCGGGGTTTATAAAAGCAAAGTGCTGTACTCTCAAATAGGATGACGATGAATAATGACTTGAATTGATGAACACCGATCAAACCCCGACAGATACCGCCGGTCTGCCGGGGTTTATAAAAGCAAAGTGCTGTACTATCAATATGATAACGATGAATGATGAATTGAATTGAAGAACAAAAACAAACCCTGACAGATACCGCCGGTCTGCCGGGGTTTATAAAAGCAAAGTGCTGTACTCTCAAATAGGATAACGATGAATGCTGATCAGATTGGATGAACAAAGATCAAACCCCGACAGATACCGCCGGTCTGCCGGGGTTTATAAAAGCAAAGTGCTGTACTCTCAAATAGGATAACGATGAATGCTGATCAGATTGGATGAACAAAGATCAAACCCCGACAGATACCGCCGATCTGCCGGGGTTTATTAATATTTAAATTTCTAAACTCTCTAAACACTCTAAACACTCAAAACTAATTACAATTCAAACGTTCTCCCAAACTTAACAATCCCATAATCATATTTTTTTCTTATCTTATCAATCTTATTCATAAGTTTTTCTTTTTTATCTGTGTCCTGAAATAAACTTTCCTGCATTGAGTTATCTCTTGTTACAAATTCGGAAAATTTTACGCCGAGTAACCGGATATTTTTTTTATTGAGAAGCATCTTGTCAAGAAGCTCAATTGCATCATTATAGAAATCAGCTTCGAGATTCGAATATCTTCTGCCCGTAAATGATTTTTGATTAACTTTAAAATCAAAGTACTTTACTTTCACTGTAATAGTTCTTGCTTTCATCTTATCAGATCTTAATTTCTGACAGCATCTTTCCATCAGATAGTAAAGTTCAGAAATCAGAAAATTCCTGTCGAGAGTATCATTGAAAAAGGTATTCTCCTTAGACAATGATTTTCTTTCATCCTTATTTTCCTTTACAACATCGCTGCCTTTCCCGTTGGCAACATTCAAAAGGAATGAAGTATGAATGCCGATTTCATGTTCGTAGAAAGACTTATCAAACTTCAGTAGATCTTCAATTAAATTTATGCCGTATCTCTTCAGCCGCTCCTGTGTTGACTTTCCTGCACCCGGAATTCTTTTAATTGGGAGCTTGCCTAAAAATTCTTTCTCCTTCAGAAACGGAACAACTGTAATTCCGTTGGGTTTATTCATCTTAGAAGCTATCTTAGCACAGATTTTATTGGTTGCAATTCCGATCGAACATGTAATGTCTAAGGTTTTTTTAATCTCGTTTTTAATTTTATTAGCAAGCAGCAAGTAATCATGATTATACTCATGCAGAACTCCTGTGACATCAAGAAATGCTTCATCTATGCTGATCGGCTGAATAAGAGGAGTATACTTCTGCATTATTGTTCTTACTCTTTTCGAATAATCCGAATAAAGACCGCGTGTATGTCTTATGAAATTAGCTTCGGGAACGAGCGCCAGCGCTTTTGAAAGCGGCATAGCTGTTCTAACACCTTTTGCACGGGCGAGATAATTCGGACATGATACAATTCCGCGCTTATCTTCTTTATTACCTCCAACGACCAAAGGTTTACTTCTCAAAGACGGATTGATGGCTTCTTCACATGAAGCGAAGAAAGCATCCATATCAATGTGAAATATTATTTTATGATTATCCTGCATTTTATCTAACTTATAGATTAAGATAATTTTTATCAATTAATTTCCTTATAGTGTTAATAGAAATAGAAATAGTCATATTTGCAAAAAAATATTTTATCCAAACTGAAACCGGTATGAAAGACATTTGTATGATCAAAGTTAGAATATTCATTGTAATACAAGATTTTTGTATTATTACTTTAATTATCTTGAATTTTGAATAAACAATAAAGACTTGAATTAACTAAAGGATAGCTTTAATTTTTATTAAAATTATTGGTCATGATGAGTTAATAATCATAGCTGTCATGGATAAATTAAAATACGGAAGATATTTTTATTTTGTAATATCAGTTTTATTTCTGATTATCGGTTTATTCGGGATAAACAGACTCACAATCAAAGCTGACCTGCCTTTCAGTTATTCATACCGTGACAATCATGTATATTCGACAGAACATTTTGACAAAGTTAGTAATGGGGACATTATTCTGACGGTTGATGGAATATACATTGAAAGTATATATCAGCTTGAAACATTACTTGACAGTAAATCAATCGGAGAAGATACAAATCTTGAAATCAAAACATTCTCAATTCCGGATTTTACACAGCATGTTCATCTTGTCAGGTACTACAGAAAATTAAATTTTATATTAATAAGCCTTCTTGTAGGATTGTCATTCTGGATTGCCTCAGTATTCTTAATAATAAAAAAGTTCGGTGAAAAGTCAGTAAAGGCATTATTCTGGGTACTCATGCTTTTTTCACTTGCAACAATGACCTCTCCGGGAAAATTTTTTCCGGATAACGATCTTACAGCTTATATTATAAGAGCCACACATGTTTCATCATATTTCCTGGGGGCAGTTGCGTTTTTACATTTTACATTTATTTTCCCAAGGGTTAGGATAAGAAAATACATGGCTGCCGTTTCAATTATATATTCGATATCATTTATTTTCAGTATTGTTCTTATAATTGTTCAGTTGTTGTCAATATCCGAGATAGCTCCAAACTGGATCTTTACAATGGACAAGCTATGGAATTTAACGGAAGCCTTATTGCTTATATTCATATTTTCCGGAGGAGTCAATTTATATTTATATTACAGAAACAGATTAGACCGTCCGGAAAGAAAAAAAACTGAATGGATTTTCTGGGGACTGGCAGCCGGAGCTTGTCCCTTTCTCCTGCTTTGGCTGCTTCCACGACTCCTGGGTTTTAATGAACTGATTCCTGAAGAATATCTTCTGGTTTTTATGATACTTGTTCCTGTCTTCTTTGCAACAGCAGTGGTTAAATATCATGTTTTTGAAATTGATGTCTTTATTAAGAAAAGCATACTGTATTCGTCATTAACTTTCATAACAGTAGTTATTTATTTTGCGTTAATTACAATAATTACTTTTTTTGCAAATGAACTGATGAAAGAGTACAGTAATCTTTTATCTGTTTTCCTGATACTTCTCATAGCTTTCATTTTTAATCCTCTTCAGATTAAATTAAGACATTACATAGACAGAGTATTTTACCGGGAAAAATATAATTTTGAAAAAACAGTAAGTAGTTTCACTGCAGGTATAAAAGATAAGAATTCAATTTCAGAATTAAGCAGGTATGTCATTACTCAGATCGAAAATATAATCCCGGTGAAAAAGATCGCTCTGGTTGCAGCAATGGAATCAGAAAACAGATTCAGAGTTCTTTCACAAAATAATTTTACAGATATCGGAAAGTTTATATCTGCCGTAAATGTAAGCGAGATTATATCTGATCCGGTTAAATTATCTGCAGTAAATGATAAAGTCGAACACGGAATACTGACAGATAGTAATTTGAATGAAGGTTTAGATAAATGGAAAATAAATATAATATTTCCATTTGTGCCTGAGCCAAAAGATACATCCGGCGCTCTGATTCTTGGTAATAAATTATCTGAGCTCAGGTACACATCAAGGGACATTGAAATATTAAACGTTTTGATATCAAACATTTCAATGGCTTTTAAAAAGCTGCAGCTTCAGAGAAAAGTGGTTCTTGAAGAAATGGAAATATCAAGACTTGAAGAGATAAATAAAATGATGGCATATTATGTTTCAAGTGTATCTCATGACCTGAAAACACCTCTGACATCCATAAAAATGTTCACTGAAATATTAAAGGAACAGACAGATATTCAAAACGTAAATTCATTTGAATATCTGAATATAATAGAAGGTGAAAGTGAACGGCTTTCCAGGCTTATTAATAATGTATTGAATTATGCAAAAATTGAAAACGGAATAAAAGAATATAATTTTGAGAGATTGGATTTGAATGAATGCATAGAAGATGTGCTGAAAATTATGGAATATCAGTTCTTGATGGATAAATTTAAGCTTGAGAAATGTCTTCAGGGAAATATATTCATAACTGCAGATAAGGATGCATTAAAAGAAACTTTGATTAACCTGATTTCAAATTCAATAAAGTATTCATTAAATAAAAAAATAATACGGATCTCGTCCGGAATAGAGAAAGAGTTCGGTATAGTTAAAATTGAAGATGAAGGCATAGGAATATCTCAGGAGGAGATAAAAAATATATTCAAACCATTTATCCGTTCCAAAGACTTTAAAGTAAAGCATACAGGCGGAGCAGGTATAGGACTAAGCATAGTAAAAAGCATCATGGATGCGCATAAAGGAAAAATAAAAGCAGAGAGTATATTGAGAAAAGGAAGTTCGTTTGTTTTATATTTCCGGTTGAGTGAAATTAAAGATCTGAATGAAAAAAATAAAGCAGCTCTTGAAGCATAAAGTAAAAATTATATGGATACAGATATTATTTTGTCAGGGATGTTATATAAATTTGCGGCATATTTGTTCCCGGATTTTTAGAATTAGCAATTAAGTTAATAAGCTTTAATAGTAATTGAGGCAAAATATTGAATTAGAATAAAAGTAATTTAATTGTAAATTATATAAAGAGCAGATATGAATAAAATATTAATTATCGAAGATGATCCTGCCGTATCTAAAGGACTTGAAATAAGTCTTAAGAAAGAAAAATACGATACCCTGATTGAATCAGACGGTGAAAAGGGATATCAGACAGCCCTGAAGTTAAAACCCGGACTTATTTTACTTGATATAATGCTTCCGAATAAGAACGGTTTTGATATATGCAAGGATCTCCGGCTGAGCGGACACAACTTCCCCATAATCATGCTTTCGGCAAAAGCTGAAGAGGCAGATAAAGTGATCGGATTTGAACTCGGAGCGGATGATTATGTTACAAAACCATTCAGCGTAAAAGAACTGCTCGCCAGAATAAAAGCAATATTAAGAAGAAGATCGGATATTATTACTGAATTTGATAAATATACATTTGGAGATGTTTCTCTGGATTTTGAAAAACTTGAAGCTAAAAAAGGAAGCAAAAAAATTGATCTGTCACTGAAAGAATATGAAATACTGAAATACTTTATAAGTAAAGAAGGAAAGATAGTAACGAGAAATGATCTTCTTGACGAGGTGTGGGGATATGAGAATTTTCCGACAACAAGAACAGTTGATAATTACATTCTAATGATACGGAAAAGGATAGAAACAAACCCTGCCAGACCTGTGCATCTGCTTACTTATCATTCAGCAGGATATAAATTTGTGAAGTAAGATGTTCAGTTCTTCATTATCATCAGTGATTTCCACTATATATAATACATACTGAACTGATTTAATCAGGCTAATAATCATTAAAAAAAGCGAAATATACTAAGCCGTAGTTATGTCTGACTCATTAATTAAAAAAATATATTTCAATAAAATCAAGCTCAGCATTACCATTCATCTCTAAAACTTTAAGTAATTTTCTGCATTACAGATCCAGCTTTACTCATTTTCAGGTCTTTTCAAATTTCATTTCCAATCCTGAATATCTGATCTGATGATCAGCTTAATTCAGTAATTATGTACTGCCAAAATCAGCTGATATTTTTGACAATTCTTTGACAATTGAATAAAAAGTATTATTTAATTTTACACAGATTCAGAGATACAAATGAACTGATCATTTCATAATTATTTTAAAATATAAAAAATAATCCGCACATGCGGAAAAGGAGAATTAAAATGAAAAAGGCGACAGGGATATTTATTATTATTGTAATGATGATATTCTCAGCATTAAATCTGACATATGCACAGGGAACATCAATTACAATATTACATACAAATGACAGTCACTCGCACCTTGATGCAGTGGGTCCGAAGACATGCAATCTTGAAGGAACGATCGGCGGTATAGCCAAAGCAGCGACTGTAATTGGTATGGTAAAACAATCTGAAACTAACGTACTTACTTTACATGCGGGAGATTTTTCAGTGGGAGATTTTTTCTTTAATGCTTATTTCGGCGTTCCTGAAATTCAGATTATGAAGCAGATTGGCTTTGATGCTCTTACCGTGGGAAACCATGAATTCGATCTCGGACCGTCAACACTGAATGACGTTCTTACTGCAGGATTTGAATACGGATCATTTCCGGTACTGTCAGCAAATCTTGACCTCACAGGTTATCCGCCGCTGACAAATTTCATTCAGCCGTATACGATAAAAACATTCGGAACTGTAAAGGTGGGAATATTCGGAATGACAATACCATCACCGCTCAGCAATGCCTATCCCGTGATCATAAATGAGAACGTTGCAGAAATCGCTTATGCAACAGTTTTGGATTTACAGGGACAGGGTTGTGATGTGATTATTTTCCTCTCACATCTGGGATCGGAAATTGACAAGCAAATTGCAGCAAACATACCGGGAATAAACTTTATTATCGGCGGACACGATCATTATATATTTAATCAGCCGGTCGTTGTCATGAATCCGGAAAACAAGCCGACTTATATCTGCCAGGCAGGTTCGTATTATCAGAATATAGGGAAGCTTAAATTTACTTTTGATAATGGTACCGTTACATTTAACAATTATCAGCTTATTCCGGTAAACGCCTCCGTTCCTGCTGTACCGGAGATCAAAGCAGTAATAGACGAACTAAAGCTCGGAATATCGGCTCAGTATGGTGATGTTTATCATACAATTGACGGCCTGGCTTTGAAAGATATGAATGCGGACAATGAATCAGCAAGTCTGATAAAAGATACTCCCATGGGAAATCTTATTACTGATTCATACAGAAATAAGACTCATACGAAGATCGGAATCACAGCTAACGGACTTATAGCTGAAAAGATCTATCGCGGTGTAATAACAAGCGCAGATATATTCAGATCAGTCAGTTACGGTTATGATACAAATACCGGTCTTGATTTCAGGCTTGCGACATTTGATATAACAGGAGCGGAACTGATTAAAGGACTTGAGGTTGGTTTGTCTATGATCGGAATTGATGATGATTTTTTCCTTCAGGTTTCCGGAATGACATTTAAATTCAATCCGGATAATCCCGTTGGAGAAAGGGTAATACTTTCATCAGTGAAAATTAACTGCATGCCTATTAATCCGGGAAGAACGTATTCAGTAACGGTTAATGAAGGTTTGCTCGGCGTATTGACTTCCCTTGGAGGAGTTATTGTTACCAACATTGAGATACTTCCCGTTACTGAGTATAAAGGAATGAAAGACTATGTAAGAAAACTAAAACTATTATTCTATTCACCTGAAGGAAGAATAAAAGAAGTCAATAACGGTGATAATATGCAATTGGCATCTGAAACAGATGCTGTAATATACAAATATGAATTAAAGGACAACTATCCTAATCCTTTCAATCCTTCAACTACCATAAGCTATGAGCTGGCAACAGGAGGCTTTACATCACTGAAGATATATGACATACTGGGCAAGGAAGTTGCATCACTTGTAAATGAAAAACAGGATGCCGGAAATTATTCAGTCAGGTGGAATGCATCGGATTTCTCAAGCGGAGTCTACTTCTATAAATTGCAGACAAATGGTTTTGTTCAGACAAAGAGAATGATACTGACAAAGTAGATTATTGGTAATCTGGCTGAAAGCATAATTTGTAAGTAAATCAGAAACATTAAGATCTCATGACTTTAACGGTTATGAGATCTTTTTTATGCAGATAATTTTTTGACATACTTTTGACAAATCTTTGACAATTCGAATCAGCTGAATCATTAAATTTGTATAAAAGAAAATTAAGGAGTCTGAAATGAAAACGACTATATTTAAATATCTTATGATTGTCTTACTGATGTTCACTTATTCAGCATCATATTCCCAATCCGGTATTAGTAAAGTTTATATTACTAAAGATGTAACTATAGACTACATTAACGGATTTAAGCAAAGCGTAAACTTCGATTCTCACAAAGTATCAAAGGTACCATACATTGTATCCATAGAAAACATAAACCGGATATTTATTCTGAATGACAGCTTATTAAGAATTTCAAGTGATAATACAGATGATGTTGAGATGAATATAAATAAGATAAGCGGAGTGGAAATAAAAAGCGGTTCAAATCTGGGATTAGGCATTGGTTTAGGAGCTTTGGTTGGACTTGGAATTGGTGTAGGAATAGGAGCATCAAATGAGACAAACGGCTGGTTCCATGGACTTGCTACAGCAGGAGGCGGAGTAATAGGCTTGCTGACCGGAGCATTATTTGGCGGCATAATCGGAGGAAACACAACAAGTTATGAGACTTACCAGATTGGAGATAATATTGACAAGCAAAAAGAGCTCGAAAGAATTCTAAAGATTAATAAGAAACAGAATAGTTTTTAAAATAATCAGGGGTAATTTTAATTTTATTTAAGTATAAACAGATCAGTCATTGATGACTATGAGTTTTTAAAAATATCCGGAAAGATTAGAATGCTGAAATTAAAAAAATATTAACTGCAAATATATAATTTAAGGAGAAATTTAAAATGAGAACGTCAAATTTATTATATGCATTGTCATTAATACTCTTAATATCTTGTCCGTCAGCTTACTCACAGTTTGAAACACAGAAAATATTTTTTACAAATGATATTTCAATTGATTACTCTGACGATTCGCTGATAGCCGCAAGCTCTGAGAAAGGAAAAGATATTAAAATAAAGGGCATACAAAATTTAGAAGATATAAATACCGTGAAAATTATCAGTGACAGTATCATAAATGTTTCCGGAGATAATATTGCAAATGCAAATCTTAACATAAATAAAATTAAATCCATAAGTGTAAGGAACGGTTCGTATTCAGGTCTTGGAATAGGAGTAGGAGCTTTAACAGGTCTGGGAGCAGGGATACTTATAATTGCCACTTCAAATTATGAAAAATCTTCCGATCCTGCGACGAACGTTGTTCTGCTGCCGGTTAATATGGGAGTTAATTTATTGTGGGGAGTTTTGAGTACTATTACCGGCGCAATTGTTGGCGGTATAATAGGAGGAAATATTACTTCGTATGATAAATATCAAATGAACGATCTCAAGTATAATAAGAAACAAGAACTGGAGAGAATTCTTAGAATTGACGGTAAACTTAACAATGAGAACAAATAAAAGAAGAGAGTTTAAAGCCTGAAGATATAAATTTGTAAGTTATCAGAGACTTAGGAAAACTGCGTCAGACATTTTAATCTGTTAATAATATTGATTTATGAATTTTAAAAGACAGACCGGAATGTCTGTCTTGCATTATATAATGAGTTTTTTACAAGTCTCCGATCTGATAATTATAATGAAACATTAAATTAGGTCTTGAATTCATGTCCAGTAAATAATATTGAAAAAATTTCTTATTAATGTTTTGATTAATTTATGGTATTTTGTTTAATAAAATAGTCAAAGTTTGAAAAGAAATTTTTCCGAAAGCGATAAGTTGTATTCATGGATATTGTTGCTGATATTATCGGTTATATGGGGAAGTTCATTTATTCTGATAAAAAAGGGGCTTGAGTATTTCTCGCCTCTTCAGGTAGGGACATTAAGAATGACATTTGCTTTTCTTGTAATGCTCCCGTTTGCTTTAAAAAGATTAAACAAAATCCCTGCCAGGGACTGGAAATTCATAGCGTTTACGGGTTTAGTAAGTAATTTAATACCGGCAGTCCTGTTTGCTTTGGCTCAGACTAAACTGGAGAGTTCACTCACAGGAATTCTGAATGCATTATCTCCATTGTTTACTCTTATTTTTGCAGTGATGTTGTTTAAATTTAAAGTGAATTCATATCAGATCGCAGGGTTTCTTCTTGGATTTACTGGAATAATTATTTTCAGTCTCATTAACAGCACAGGCGGACTTGGCAAAATGAACATGTATGTCTGGCTTATAGTACTGGCCACCATTTGTTATGCCATAAGTCTGAATTTCATTAAATATTATTTGTCGGATATTGATTCTCTTACAATAACTTCACTTGCTTTGATGATTGCCGGTCCTGTATCCATATTAATTTTACTAACAACCGACATCAGTTCAAAAATTACTATGAACAGTGATTTTTATATTGCACTGACATGCATTGCAATTCTCGGAATAGTCGGAACAGCCATAGCTCTCGTGTTATATACAAAGCTAATTCATCTGAATACTCCGGTCTTTGCAAGTTCAGTAACATACCTTGTGCCGGTAGTTGCAATACTATGGGGACTCATGGATAATGAAGTCATTTACTTTCTTCATTTTGCAGGCATGGCTTTTATACTGCTCGGAATTTATTTCAGCAATAAAACAGGATAGAATTATTTTTTTAAATTTTATAAATCATGAATCTATTTGAAGAGAGTAATACATACAGCTTAATTCCTCTTGCAGAAAGAATGAGGCCTGAAAGCCTCAATGATTTTGCAGGACAGGAACATCTTACCGGAACCGGAAAGCCTGTCAGGATTATGATAGAAAATAAAGAACCTGCTTCAATGATACTGTGGGGACCGCCCGGAGTCGGTAAAACAACGCTTGCATTGCTTATAGCAAAACTCGTAGAAAGTGATTTCATACAGTTGTCTGCTGTCTCTTCCGGAGTAAAGGATGTTCGCGATGCGATAAATAAAGCTGAATATAATCTGAAACAAAAAGGAAGAAAGACAATATTATTCATAGATGAGATTCACAGGTTCAACAAAGCCCAGCAGGATTCTCTTCTTCAGAGTTCGGAAAAAGGAACTATCATACTTATCGGAGCTACAACTGAGAATCCTTCTTTTGAAGTTATCTCGCCTTTGCTTTCCAGAAGCAGGGTATTTGTTCTTGAAGAATTAGCCAAAGAAGATTTTAAAAAGATCATTGTCAGAACTTTGACGCATGATAAGATCTTAAAAGGACTTAAAATCAAAATAGAGGATAATGATTTTCTTATCAGATTATCAAACGGTGATGCCAGAAGGCTTCTGAACGGACTTGAACTCGCAGTGAAATTAACTGTGCCGGATGAAAATGGATTTATTAATCTGACCAACGAAGTTTTAAAAGAGGCATTTCAGACCAACTATATCAAGTACGATAAAAATCAGGAAGAACATTATAATATTATCTCGGCATTTATAAAAAGCATAAGAGGCAGCGATCCTGATGCTGCTGTATACTGGCTTGCGCGAATGCTCAGAGGAGGTGAAGATCCGAAATTCATAGCAAGGAGAATGATAGTGCTTGCGTCGGAGGATATCGGAAATGCAGATCCGTATGGATTAACCCTTGCAACCAGCGCATTTACTGCAATTGATTATATCGGAATGCCCGAGGCGACTCTGGTATTATCCCAGACAGCAACTTATCTTGCAAGCTGTCCGAAAAGCAATGCGTCATATATGGCTGTGAGTAAAGCCAGGCAGGATGTGAACGAGCTGCCGGCTTACGATGTCCCCATGCATTTAAGAAATGCCCCGACTAAACTTATGAAGGATCTGAATTACGGAAAGGATTATAAATATGCTCATGATTTTGAAAATAATTTTGTTGAGCAGCAGTTTC
Organism: uncultured Ignavibacteriaceae bacterium; assembly: GCA_964561045.1. Taxonomy (GTDB): domain Bacteria; phylum Bacteroidota; class Ignavibacteria; order Tepidaquicellales; family Tepidaquicellaceae; genus JAGPCH01. The sequence goes on from CAZLOL010000004.1 coordinate 11,663, forward strand.
TTCCTGATGAGTTAAAAGATAAAATATATTACAATCCGACCGATAACGGATCTGAAACAAAGTTTAAGAAAAGATTAAATGAACTCTGGAAAAAAAGAAAATAAATTCATCATAATTTTACAAAAGCAGTCTCTAAATTCTTAAATGATGATTTTTAATTCTTAATCTCCTTCAAAATGATCTTGTTTTCCGGATCAAATGCAATCTTAACAGGCTTCTCTTTAAAATCAAAAGAATACATCTGCAGATTATAATCATTGCTTACAGTTATAGTTGAATCTTTTCCGTTTTGAAATGTAACTTTAAGTTCAACCGGCATCTTATAGAATCCGGTATTTTTCTGAATCTGATTTATAGTATAATAAATTTTCCAGTTGCCGTTATCTGACTCTTCAATCCTTGAATTATTCTGGTAAACCGGATGATTGGGTTTGAACAGCCATTCATCGAAAAACCAGCTAAGGTCCGTACCGGTTTGTTCATTCATAAAATTAATGAACTTCTCTGTGCTGATATTCCCGTTTACAAAGTCAGGATTTGTTGCATAAGCTTTTATACATTTAAAAAAAACCGAATCACCTAGTATATTTCTCAACATGTAAATTACACAAGCAGATTTGGAATAGGAGATCTCAGAATTAAACAAAGTATCATCATCCGGAAGGGAAGTCGCCCATGATTTCTCATAGATTGCCCAGCCCGGGTTTCTGCTGTGATATTTCACCGCTTCATATAAAATTGCTTTTTTATATTCCAGGTATCCTTTTTGACTCTCGATCCAGACTGCTTCATTAAATGTTGCAAATCCTTCATTAAGCCATATATCGGACCAGGACGCAGGAGTGATCAGGTCACCGAACCATTGATGAGCTAGCTCATGGCAAGCAAGATCTTCGGTCCAGCAGTCGGGGCAGAGTGTAATGATCGTTTGATTTTCCATTCCACCCCAGAGATAATCCCTGTTCGTAGTTGCAAACGCGAGCTTTTCAAAAGGATAATCACCATACTTTGCTGAAAAAAGATCGAGCATTTTGCCTGTCTTGTTCATCACGTTATTTATGTTGAATTTTGTCTCTCCGTTCTGCCAGTAAAATCTAATCTGCATATCATTGCCGTCAGGTCTTACCCAGTTGATCACATTAAGATTAAAGTTTACTTTTCCGATCAAAGCTACGAGGTAAGTTGCAACCGGATAATCACTTACCCACTTATAAGAAATTGTATCTCCGGAAACAGTGGAATCTGCCAGTCTTCCGTTTGAACATAAAAGCACGGTAGAAGGTACTTTTGCAGTAACAGAAACCAGCGCCTTGTCATCCGGAACATCCTTGCAGGGAAACCATCTTCGTGCTTTTGCAGGTTCGCAGTCAGTATATACCATACCGTCCCTTACATAAAAAGCAGTGTCCTTTACATTTTTATGCCTGTAATCAATTCTGATGTCAAATTCTTCACCCGGCTCATAGATTTTATCAAGGCTGACTGTCAGAAGATTACTCACATGATCAAACGTTATGCCCGCGTCTGAAACTGAACGAATTTCAAGTGAAGAGTTCGAAGCATTGATTGTAACCTGACCGATTTGTTCAATAGCTTTGATAGTTATTATTTCAGACGCATCAAAATTCCGTGGAAATGGAGTAAGGAAGCAATTGTAAATATCCAAATAAAGCTCATATTTCTGAACATCAAAAGATTTGTCGGACTGTGCACTTATTTTAATATTAAAAATCGAAAAGAAAAGTATGAGAAAATAAAGCTTTGACTTGAAAGATAGATAATTCATTATTTAAACGATATTGTATTTAAGAACAAAATAATTAAACTTAATATTGAAATCTATTTAATTTCATTCTCAGTGTAATTTCTTCCTTTCCAGTTAGCGCCTTTCCCGAATTTAATTATCCTGAATGAATTGATTGATACTGAGATAAGGAAAATGCAGCTCGAAAAATTTATAAATGAAAACCAGAACGGTTGATTGAATTTGACCGAGTGTGAAATTCGTATTATGACAGGTATAAAAAATGCGGTGATTGATAAAAATAAAATATTAAAATCGGAAATTATCAGCCCGTAAATTAAAGTTATGACTGGAAGAATAAAGAGTGTAAAATAAGTGATTATAACCGCAATAAGTCCGGCTTTTGAAAAGGCAAGTCCGGCAAAGAAATTCTTGGAAAAGCCGTTCCATACTTCATCAAAGCTGCTGTACATTCTGCATTTCATTATATTTGTACCATCGGCGAAAATTAATTTCTGACCGAATTCTTTTACTCTTCTGGAAAGCCAGACATCCTCTACAATTCTATTCTTAAGTGATTCATGACCTCCTATAATATCATAGCAGCTCCTTTTAAATAACATGAACTGACCGTTTCCCATCGAGAATTCTCTCCTTTTTGAACGTTCTATCAAAGGTACCGGAAGAAAAGCCATTACAGCAAAGTAGAGCATTGGAATTACAAGTTTTTCCCAGAATGTCACGGATTCTTCCCATGGCATAATTGAGAGCAGTCCGGTCCTATTTTCAACTGCAAATGTGACTGCATTTGCTATGCAATCTTTATTCAATTCAGTATCTGCATCGATGAATAGCAAGTAATCACCTTTTGCTTCTGTCTGCAGCTGATGACATGCGAAATTTTTTCCTACCCACCCTTTCTCAAGAGTTTTTCCATCTGTCATTCTCAGTCTGACATCCTTTACAGAATTTACTATTTCTACTGTTCTGTCTGTAGAATTGTCGTTTAAGACTATAATCTCAAAATTTCCATAATTCTGTTCCAGGACGGATCTTAAACATCTTTCTATATTCGCTTCCTCATTTCTTGCAGGTATCAGAACAGAGACAAACACATTGCAGACATTTTCTTTATTCAGGCAAATTTTCTTAATACCAAACAAATTAATAAGATTCATCAAAAAAAGTATGGATAAAATGAAATTAACAAATATGAGTAGAAAGAAAATTACGGAATGATCCAAGATAAATCCTTATATAGAATTTAAAGTTTGTTTTTAATATTATGCATGCAATATTTATGTTTAAAAATTAATTTAAAATTCATTTGCACGTAATCAACGATTTAAAGGAAAACAGATTTCATGATATCAAGGATACCGGAGCATATGAATGGTGGTATTTTGATTGCATAGATGAGGATAATGAATATTCATTTGTTGCAATATTTCTCACAGGGAATCCCTTTTCACCTGAATACAGCGAACAGTTAAAAAATCACTTCAAATATCCCGATTCGGATAAACCTGATCCTATGGATTTCTGCGCAATTTCATTTAATCTTTATTTTCAGGACAGGGTTTTATACAGAATTCTTTATGAATATGATAATGGAATGTTTAAAACAGAACCTGAAAGAGGAAATGAAAAAATAAGTATAGAAAGAAACAATTTTTATTTTGATAAGAATGAGAATAAATATTATCTGAATCTAATTCTTCCGGAGCCGGATTCCAATAATAATTTCAAATCTGAATTTATATTTACAGTTAAATCTGATCCCGCCAATATAAAAAACACAGGAACTCAGTCAGACAGCAAACATTTCTGGTTACCGGCAGCAAATGTCTGTGATGTATCGGGCAAATTTAAATTTTATAAAAACTTTAAAAGGACTAAAACAGAATTTACCGGTTACGGATACCATGATCATAATTGGGGAAATGAAGCAATGTTTCAGAATATTAAAGACTGGTACTGGGGCAGGGCAGTAACAGATAATTATTCACTTGTCTATTTTTATATTCTATACAATGATGAAAAAAGAAAGCCTTTTAAAAAGTTTATTGTTTACAAAGAAGGAAAACTGATTCATGAGATTAATGAATTTGACATTAATATGAAAAGAAAAAAAAATTATTGGTTTTTAAGTTTCAATAAAAGTCTTACTATCAAAACTGATGAAATAAAAATGGTCTGTAAAAATAAAGATAAGATTGATAACGGACCTTTTTATTTAAGATTTTTGTCAAGATTTGATCTGTTTATAAAAGATGAAAAAGTACTAAGCAATGAAACCGGCTTTTCCGAATATATAAAACCTTCCAGATTTAAATCGGGTTTTCTCAAACCATTTGTTAATATGCGAATCAAAAAGATCAGTACGCTCTTCGTTTTTCTGTTCCATTCGTTCATTTAGAATTATTTGGTATTCTTTATATACATTAATTTCTGATTTAAATTTATTTTCTGTATTTGTGGTTAAATCACTTTTGTTAATATAAGAAATTTTGTCAAAAGCAATTTTATCAATAAAATTTATTAAAATTTCAGAACTTTGCTCAGTTGAGATGTGGTATCCTAATAGTGATTTGAATATTACAAATAGAAAACAACCGGTGGAATACTTTGCAAATGAGAAGATTTAAGCATTTCTTTTATTCCCCTTAGTCCTTTAATATTTTCTTTGCAGAAATTTCATTTAATCGAAAACCTCAAAAAGGTATTGAATAAATTAAGATGGAATTTATTCTTATTTGTTTTTAACTCAACCAATTTTTAAAGTAAATCAAAAACCTATAGCCTTACCGTAGCCGCGTCTGTCAGAATGCCCTGTCATAGTACCGTCACTGAAAAACATTATAGCATCGACTCTTCCAAAATCCGGGATTTCCTTTAATTTATATCCAAGTGATCTTAATCTGTCTCTTGTTTCATTTTCAGAAAAATCCTTTTCAACCTGAATTTCGTCAGGATACCATTGGTGATGAAATCTCGGTGAATCAATTGCTTTTTCAAGATCGAAATCATAATCAATTATATTGATTATTGTCTGAAGGACAGTTGTGATGATCCTTCCACCGCCGGGAGAACCAAGAACAAGTAATGGTTTATTATCTTTAAATACAAACGTTGGTGTCATAGAACTCAGCATTCTTTTCCCGGGTTGAATAGAATTAGATTCACTTCCGATAAGACCGTACATATTCGGAACTCCGGGTTTAGAAACAAAGTCATCCATTTCATTATTAAGAAAAAATCCTGCACCGTCGACAACAACTTTATTTCCAAAGACATCATTAAGAGTTGTAGTAACAGATACTAAATTACCATCTTTATCAGCGACACTGTAATGAGTTGTCTGGTCACTTTCCTTGTAATATGCATCCCCGTGCTTTACGTCAGTACTTTGAGAAGCAGAGTCTTCAGAATAATCATTCATTCTGATTAGAGAATAGAATTTTGAAGTTAAAATATCAACAGGCACACTCACAAAATCAGCATCTCCCATGAATTCACTTCTGTCGGCATAAACTCTTCTCATAGCTTCAGTCATAAGCTGAATATTTTTGGCATTACCATAACCGTATTTTGCAAGATCATAATTCTCAAGAATATTCAGTAAATAAATTAGACTGATGCCTCCGCTGCTTGGAGGACCCATGGAAATAATTTCAAAATCTCTGTATGTTCCCTTTAACACATCTCTTTCCTTAGGCTCATATTTGACAAGGTCTTCTAAAGATATAATTCCGTTTGAGTTCATCATATCATCAACTATAAAATCAGCAACTGCTCCTTTGTAAAATCCGTCTCTTCCATTATCTCTTATAAGTTTTAAAGTATTAGCAAGATCTTTCTGAATTAATTTGTCTCCGATCCTGAAATTTCCTCCGAATATTTTCATAGTTCCGTTATATCCGGCAAAATCTTTCTGATATTTATTGAGTAACTCTGCAAAAACTTCATGAATATAGAATCCTGAATCTGCAAGATTGATTGCATATTCCATAATTTCATTCCGGCTCATTGTACCGTAATTTTCCAAAGCATAAAGCATACCCGCAACCGATCCGGGAACACCGGCTGCAAGATTACCTGAAGTGCTTAATCCCGGGATTACTTCACCTTTTGCATCAAGGTACATATCTCTGTCAGCAAGCAACGGCGCTTTCTCACGGTAATCAATAGACGTATTTTTTCCTTCTTTCAGATGTAAAAGCATAAATCCTCCTCCTCCGATATTTCCTGCCTGAGGATAAACAACAGCAAGAGCAAATCCAACACCTACTGCAGCATCAATAGCGTTACCGCCTTTCTTTAGTATCTCAATTCCAACCTGAGATGCCAGTTCATGAGAAGAACTTACGACTCCGTTTCTGTAAAATTCTTTTTGCGCAAAAGTTATTTTTGAAAAAAGAATTAAAATAAAAATAAATTTTAAAATTTTCATGTTATGTATTCCAGTCTCTGTTATATCTGAAGTCAATATTGACCGTTCTGTTTGAGATTTTTGCTATAAGAGGGGGAAGTCGTTTAAATTGACTTCTGATTATTAATGAATTTACCCTGTTCATAAATTTATCGTCAAATCCGGACTTTTTCAATTCTGCATCTGAAATTCTGTCATCAACCTTGCTTTGAAGATATTTGTCAACTTTTTCATAAGTAAATCCCAGTTCATTTTCGTCAGTCTGCCCTTTCCAAAGATCAGCTGAAGGTTTCTTTTTTATGATATTTTCAGGAACTCCCAGATATTCTGCAAGACTGATAAGCTGGGTCTTATAAAGATCTCCGATGGGATTAATAGCGGAAGCAGAATCACCGAAAATTGTAGAATAACCAAGAAGAATTTCCGTTTTATTGCTAGTTCCAATCACCAGGGCATTTTGAGAAGCCGATTCATCATATAAAAATATCATTCTAACCCTTGCCATAATGTTTCCTTTCCTGACATTTGAGATATTCATATCGCCAATTCCTTTTACAATGGAATTAACACTCTCTGTAATATCTATTTTTCTGAAGTTAACATTTAAGTCTTTAATTACTTTCATTGCATCTGTAACACTATCAGAGCTGCTGGTTTCGTAAGGCATAAGCAGACAGTATACATTTTCACTGCCAAGAGCTTTAGCTGACAGATAAGCGGAAACTGCAGAATCAATTCCACCCGAAAGACCAAGCACAGCTTTTTTTATTCCAATTCTGTACATTTCATTCCTGATAAAATCACAAAGAATTTTCTCAACATATTTATTTAATAATTCCATATAATTTGAATTAAATATTATAAAAAAAGCCGATCATTAACAATAACTGATCGGCTAATATAAAAACAAAAAAACAATATTTATTTTGAAACCTGATAAACTATTTTTCTGATCGTATCAAACTGCAAATAAGGAAATAATTCCTGGATCTTATCAATAGCTTCACCTGCACTCATCTCTCTTCTCATCTCTTTATACATCTGCCTTATTTTATAGTCTCTTATTGCTTTTTCATCAAGGAGTTTATATTTCTTCAAAGTATTATAAACATTGTCATCTATAAGCTCGCTTAGAGGATTGTCACTTTTTGATTTTACTGCTGGTTTCAATTTTTAATTCTCCTTATTTAAGTTAAAATTTAAAAAACATTCAAATAATGCGTCAAAATGCACTTTTTACAAAACTCTTGAACATTTGCTTATACAAAAATACACTAAATTTTATAGAAAAGTCAAGATTAGGTTTAAAAAATAGCAGGAAACTTATATTTTTAGTAGCATTTTTTTGAAAATAATGTTATATTGTATCACATCCTCTACAATTAATAAAAACAATTTATAGTTCCTATAAAAACAGAATGTCCTTTAAACTTTTCAGTCTGCTATTAACATTTTTTCTATTTACATCTTTCAGTTATTCATTTTCTCAAAGTAGCGAATATGTAAAACTAACTTCATTTTCAAACAAGGCAAAATATTCAAATACCGATACTGTAAAAATTGCTTTAAAGATTTCAGTTAATGAAAAATATCACATCAATTCATATCAGGTAAATGATCCTACTTTAATAAAAACTTCTATCTCAGGAATTTCAGATAATTTTAAACTTTTAAATACTTATTTCCCAAAGGATAAAAAACTGAAGTTTGAATTCAGTGAAAATGAAATTGATGTTTATGAAGGTGAAATAATTGCTGGTATAACTTTTCTGCCCAATTCAGTCATAGAAAATGGATCATATGAGATCCCTTTAAAATTTACTTTTCAGGCTTGTGATGATAAATCCTGTTATCCTCCAAAAACACTCACAGAAAATTTAACGATTAAAATTGAAAAGGGAATTACTTCCGGTTCAGAAATAAATGCAGATATTTTCAGGAATATTAATTTTTCAGCTCCTGTTTCAGTTAGTGAAGCTCTAAAAGATTCAAAAACAGCTCTAAAGGAAAATCAGCGAACCGAGAATCCGGATACAGATGAAGATCATATCGCAAATCTTATCAGGGACAAAGGATGGGCAGCAGCATTGATATTTATTTTTCTAGGAGGACTGGCGCTTAACCTTACACCTTGTGTTTATCCTTTAATACCAATAACTGTAAGCTATTTCGGCGCTCAGGGTAGCGGAAGCAAATCTCAAAGTATTATAATGGGGATTTTTTATGCTCTTGGAATGTCAATTACTTATTCAGCACTTGGTGTATTTGCAGCCTTGACAGGCAGTCTTCTGGGAACAGCATTACAGAATCCGATTGTAATTATTTTCATTGCCTTGATAATGTTTGCATTAGGTACAAGTATGTTTGGTTTGTTTGATATAAAAGTACCTCAGAGTCTGGCAATGATCGGAAATAAAAACCGTTCGGGTTATTTTGGTTCCTTGCTTATGGGACTTACTGTCGGATTTATAGCTGCTCCCTGCATTGGTCCTTTTGTACTGAGTCTACTAGTTTTTGTAGGAAAGCTCGGAAATCCACTTACAGGGTTCTTATTGTTTTTTGTTCTTTCAATGGGATTAGGACTGCCATATATTTTCCTTTCAGCTTCCTCTAGTTCAATAAGTAAACTGCCTCGATCAGGTGAATGGATGGAAGGTGTTAAAATCATTTTTGGTTTAATATTATTTGGAATGGCACTCAATACAATCTCTCCGCTTATTCCTAAAGATATTTTTGATATTATCCTGCCATTATATGTGATTTTATCTGGTGTTTACTTAATTTTAATAGATAAAAAAGGAAGTACGGCTAAAATTTATTCGAAAATTAAAAATATTTTAGCAATTACTGCAATTGTTTTAGGTACCTGGATGTTAAAACCCTCAGAAACAAATGAAGAAGTGAACTGGAAAATGATGAATTCAGTTGAATCGATAGAAAGCAGCATAAAATCTGAGAATAAGCCTGTAATGATAGATTTTTATGCTGACTGGTGTGCTCAATGTAAGGAACTTGATGAATACACTTACACTGATCCTGAGATAGTCGAGCTTTCAAAATCTCTAAATACAATAAAAGTGGATCTTACAAAAGAAAATGAAAGTATTACTAATAAATTTAATATTAAAGGGCTGCCTGTTGTAGTATTTCTTGATACGGATGGTTCAGAATATAAAGAATTAAGAGTTACAGGATTTCTAAAACCTGAAGAATTTAAGAAAAAAATAAACACACTCCAAAATTTAGATACCCAACAATGAATTTAAAAGCAATAGTCTTAATATTTTTATCTTTCGTAATCCTATCAGATGTAATTGCTCAGAATAAAGAAGTCATAATTAATGGTAATGAAATTCTCGATCTTAAGTCAAAGTTAACTGATTTAAAGACATCTTCAGCAGATCCTGAAATTAATACTTCAATTGCCGAATCAAAGAAATCTCCCGGGTTGGCTCTTTTGCTTTCTTTGATACTGCCGGGTTCCGGTCATTATTATCTAAACAGGATGGATGTAGGCAAATATTTTCTCGGAGCTGATGCAGCATGCTGGCTGGGATTTGCAACATTAAATATTTACGGAAATTCAGTAAATGATGATGCTATCTCATTCTCCACTCAGCATGCGCAGGTAAATACAACAAATAAAAATGATAATTATTATGTAAATATAGGAAATTATAATAACGTTTATGAATATAATAATGCGCAGCTGACTTTCGGAGCTTATTACAATTTATATGATGTCGATCAGTATTATTGGAACTGGGACAATGTAAACAACAGGAATATTTATGATTCACAGCGCAAGAGCAGTGAAAGAATTTTAAACAATAGGATTATATTCGGAAGTCTGCTTATAGCAAACAGAATTGTCGCCGGTATCAGCGCTTATTTAATTGCTAAAAAAGATCCAAAGAAAACCGTTTCTCTTAATATTGAGCCGGAAATACTTTATAAAAAAGATCTCAGCTTTGACGGTTTAAAGATTAATCTTTCCAGGAATTTTTAATAATATTCATTGTATAATTATAGACTATTAATAGAATACGACGGTAAAGATTTTAAAGGATGGCAGAAGCAAAAATACACAAAGGATACTATACAGGAACGTATTGAGTCTTCGATAGAAAAACTGTTAAAAGAGAAAGTAAAATTAATAGTTGCAGGAAGAACAGATTCCGGAGTGAGTGCTTTTAATCAGATTGCAAATTTTAATTCTAATAAAAAATTAGAAGCTGTTAAATTCAGATATTCCCTGAATTCTATACTGTCCGGTGAGATAACAATAAAAGATGTTAGGCTGGTCTCTCCTGAATTTCACTCTAGATATTCTGCAATAAAAAGAGAATATATTTATAATATTACTTTTGGTAAAAGATCTATCAGAAGAAATGAATTTTACAGGTTTAACAGCAGTCTGGATTATGAAAAGATAGATGAATTTATTAAATTTATTTCAGGGCAGTTAAATTTCCGATCATTTTGCAAAAACAAGGAAGATAAGAATAATTTTTCGTGCTGCATTTATGATTTCAAATATAAAAAAATAAAATCAAGGAATGAACTGATTTTTTCAATTACTGCAAATAGATTTCTTCATTCAATGGTAAGATCAATTATAGGATGTGCCCTTGAGATAGGAAGAGGTAGATTAAAATTAAATAACATAAAGAATTTAATTAAAAAAGGAGAAAAACCGGGATCTGTTTATTTACCAAGCAATGCTCTATTTCTAAATAAAATATATTATTAAAATGATTAACATTAAATATGTTTTCTTTCTTGTATCTTTCTTTTCATTTCTGAATATTTCATTTTCACAAAGTTCATCTAATTTTAAGAAAATGGAATTGACTAACAGTATACTTTCCCAGGAATCTTCACACAAATCAAATATAGAAAAGAAATTCAACAATTCAGTTCAGACAGATGTTAAGGAAAAATCTCCATATCTGGGAGCTTTGTTTTCCGGTATAATTCCCGGAACAGGAGAATTCTACGCAAAGAGATATCTGAAAGGAGCTATCTTTCTCGCTGTAGAAACGGGTCTCTGGATTGCTTATGCAAGTTTTGAAACCGAAGGTGATAACCAAACAGAGTCATATCAGAATTATGCAGATCAGAACTGGGATGTTTATCAGTACGGAGGATGGCTGAAAAGAGAAGAATTCACCGGCTCTGCAGGAATTGATCTTAATGCGGATCCAAATACCCTGCATTCACAGATCAATGAATGTGAAAGACAAAGCGGATTTTCTCATACATTGCCGGCTTACGGATCACAGCAGTATTATGAACTGATAGGAAAATATCAGACGTTTGTTTCAGGATGGAAAGATGCAGATTTAGGTTACCTTACAAGAAATAATTTTCAGTCTTATCAGTCGCCAATGTTTGTTAGTTATTCTTATGACAGACAGCAGGCTAATGATTATTATGATAAAGCCACTACTTCGCTGACTCTGGTCATATTGAACCATTTATTAAGCGCAGCTGATGGTGCCTGGAGTGTGAGCATGTTTAATAAAGATCTTAAGATAAAAACCGGTGTTCATATGGAAAACAAATATTCCGTAAACGGTGAGAAAAAAATGATACCTGTTGCAAATGTGAACGTGACTTTCTGAACAAACAGATTTAATCAGAGACAAAAGTAAAATAATTCTTTGAAGCATAATATTCACGGCACTTTCTTAAAGTGCCTTTTTTATTTTTGTCAAAAAAACCATACATAGTAGCTCCTGATCCGCTCATAGAAGAAAATAAAGCTCCCATATCAATCAGCTCTTCTTTTATCTCTTTCATTTCAACATGCTTCCTGAATACAACCTGTTCAAAATCGTTTTTCAGTAAATCATAAATACCCGGTTCAAAATTCTTAATATCTTTTAATTCAGGTTCTTTGGAATAATCTTTTTTAAAATTTAATCTTTCAAAAGCCCATTTTGTTGAAATATGCAGATTAGGATTAACTATCAATATATCATAGTCAATTTTAAAATCCTTTAAACTTATCAACTTTTCTCCGCGGCTTCCTGCATAACAGGGTTTCATCATAAGAAAAAAAGGCACGTCACTACCAATAGAAAGTGCAAGATTTAAGATCTTTTCCTTGTTTGAACTAATATCAATATTCATGAATTTTATCAGGAATTTTATTATTGTAGCAGCATTTGAACTTCCTCCGCCAAGTCCTCCTCCTACAGGAATTTTTTTATCTATGAAAATACTAATTTCATAGCAATCCCTGATTATAAATACCTGAAAAAATTTTTCGATTGCTTTATAACATAGATTATCTTTTGAAAGGGGAATAAAAGGTTTGTTGGAACTCAATATTACAGAATTAATATTCTTTTCGGATCTCTGAATTTCAATTTTAATTTCATCATTGAGTTTTACAGGATAGAAAATGGTTTCAAGATCATGATATCCGTCTTCCCTTTTCCTTAAAATACGAAGTCCAATGTTTATTTTAGCATATGAGTATAATTTTGAGATGATCATTATCCTGAAAATTATTTTAAGTTCAAGATAAATATTTTAAAACTTAAATGTAAATATCAATGCTTTCCGTTTGAACTAATGATAATATTTGCAAATGCAATAAAATCACACAAAGGAAAGAACTACATCTATTAATTTTCCTGTTAGTAATACTTAATACTTAATACTTCTAATAAGCCCATTTCAGAAGTATAGAACCCCATGTATATCCGGCGCCAAAACTGGATAAAATTAAGTTATCACCTTTTTTTATTTTGCCGTTTTCCCAGTATTCAGAAATGCAGGATGGAATTGTTGCGGAGGTTGTATTACCGTATTTATGAATATTTACCATTACTTTTTCCATTGAGATACCCATTCTGTCTGCACATGCAGAGATTATCCTTAAATTTGCCTGATGAGGAACAAGATAAGAAATATCAGAAGGTTTTAAATGATTTTTCTTCATTATTTCATAGGACACATCTGCCATTCCTTTAACTGCCTCTTTAAAAACTGTTCTGCCGTCCTGATAAACGAAATGCATTCGTTTGTCAACTGTTTCATGTGAAGCGGGATGAAGGCTACCTCCTCCCAGCTGATGTAAATATTTACCGCCTTCTCCGTCTATTCTCATTATTGCATCAAGTATTCCATAGTTTCTGTCCTCTGTTGGTTCCAGTAATATAGCTCCTGCGGCATCACCAAAAAGGAGACAGGTATTCCTGTCTTCCATATTTGTAATTGCTGACATTTTATCGGCTCCGACAACTATGACTTTCTTATGAGAACCAGATTGTATGAATTGTATTGCAGTGGTCAAAGAAAAAATAAATCCGGAACACGCTGCGAGAATATCAAATCCCCAGGCATTCTTTGCTCCCATTTCTTTCTGAATAACACATGCTGTGGATGGGTACATCATATCAGGAGTTACCGTAGCAACTATTATCAGATCGATTTCATCTATTCCTATTCCTCTCTTCTCAATTAACTTCTCTATTGCTTTGACAGCCATATAAGAGGTTGGTATATCTTTATCAAGTCTTCTTCTTTCCTGAATTCCTGTCCTGGACCTGATCCATTCGTCACTAGTATCCAGATATTCTTCAAAAAATTTATTATCAATGACTCTGTCGGGTACATAGTGCCCGACAGAGGTTATCATTGCATTGAAAGGACCTTTATTCAGCATTCTCTTTTATTCAAGATTCTCTTTTGTCTCTTCAAGTTCTTCAACTGAATTTTCCTTATCGGATGAAATATCTTTCCTGTCATCCGTAAATGTCAGTTCTTCGTTTCCTTTTTTAAATTTTACTTTTACTTTTCCCACATCTTTAAAATTACCTTTAAGTATTTCCTCGCTTAAAGGATCTTCAAGATATTTCTGAATAGCTCTTCTTAATGGTCTTGCGCCGTAAGTCTGGTCAAAACCCTTTTCTGCCAGAAACTCAAGCGCAGGTTTTGATACTTCTACTTTTATTCCCTGCTGCTGAATTCTTGATAAAAGCTTTTTAGTGCCTATCTCAACTATCTTTACAATATCATCCTTCTCAAGTTGTCTGAATATAAACATCTCATCGATCCGGTTTAAGAATTCAGGCGAAAATACTCTTTTCACGGATTCATCTATTGTGCTCTTTATCTTATCATAATTGCTTTTCTTTGTTGATTCTCCGAACCCGAATACTTTGTCAAGTTTAAGATCACGGGTACCTATATTTGATGTCATAATTATTATAGTATTCTTGAAATCAACTTTTCTTCCCAGCCCGTCGGTTAATATTCCGTCATCCAGTACCTGTAGTAAAATATTAAATGTGTCCGGATGAGCTTTCTCTATTTCGTCGAGCAATACTACTGAATATGGTTTTCTTCTTACTTTCTCCGTAAGCTGTCCGCCTTCTTCATAACCCACATATCCCGGAGGAGCTCCTACCAGTCTGGAGACATTGAACTTCTCCATATATTCGCTCATATCAATTCTTATAAGAGCATCTTCAGAGTTGAATAAAAACTTTGCAAGCTGTTTTGCAAGTTCTGTTTTTCCTACACCTGTAGGTCCTAAAAATACAAATGAACCTATTGGTCTGTTTGGATCCTTGAGTCCTGCTCTTGCTCTTCTAATTGCTTTTGAGATCTTAATGACTGCCTCTTCCTGTCCGACTACAACCTGTTTCAAATGATCTTCCATTTTTACAAGTCTTTCTGTTTCTGCTTCAGCTATCTGATTAACAGGAATTCCGGTCATCATAGCAACAACATCCGCTACATTCTGCTCATTTACTTCATATACCATGCTCTGTGATTTTATATCCCAGTCTAATTTAAGCTGCTCAAGGTCTGATAATGATTTCTTTTCCGTATCTCTTAATCTGGCAGCTTCCTCATAATTCTGGTTCTTAACAACCTGATTTTTAAATTGTCTTATCTTTTCGATCTCTGCTTCAAGATCCACTATTTCTTTAGGAACAACAATATTGGATAAGTGCACTCTTGACCCGGCTTCATCCATTACATCTATCGCTTTATCGGGCAAAAATCTGTCAGTTATATACCTGTCGCTTAATCTTACAGCTTCAACGATCGCTTTGTCTGAATATTTAACATTATGATGCTCTTCATATTTGCTCTTGATATTGTTCAAAATCTGAATCGTCTCATCAGCACTTGTCGGTTCAACCATTATTTTCTGAAATCTTCTGTCAAGAGCACCGTCTTTTTCTATATACTGCCTGTATTCATTCAGTGTTGTTGCTCCAATACACTGTAATTCGCCTCTGGAGAGCGCAGGTTTGAATATATTCGATGCATCCAGTGATCCGCTTGCTCCGCCTGCTCCGACTATCGTATGAAGTTCGTCTATGAATAATATCACGTCTTTAGCTTTTTCAAGTTCATTCATCACAGCTTTCATTCGTTCTTCGAATTGTCCCCTGTATTTTGTACCTGCTACAAGCGCAGCAAGATCAAGTGTCACAACTCTCTTATTATGCAATACTCTTGAAACATTTTTATTTATTATTCTCAATGCAAGCCCTTCTGCTATTGCTGTCTTTCCTACCCCCGGTTCACCTATAAGAACGGGATTATTCTTTTTCCTTCTGCTTAAGACCTGAGCTACTCTCTCAATTTCTTTTTCACGTCCGACAATAGGATCTAATTTGTTTTCAACAGCCATCTTTGTGAGATCCCTGCCAAAATTATCCAGAACAGGTGTCTTGCTTCTTTCCTGTTTCTTTTCAGAAGCTGCTTTAGATGTCGGCTGATTACTTGTAGGTTTTCCGCTTAAAATATTGAGAAGTTCTGTTTTTACTGCTTCGTAGTTAATATTGAACTGATGGAGGATCTGAGCTGCAAGATTGTCATCTTCTCTTAGTATTGACAATAGTAAATGCTCCGTGCCTATAACTTCGGATTTAAATAACTTTGCTTCAAGATATGTGATCTTTAAAACTTTTTCCGCCTGCTTTGTAAGAGGAATATTCCCTACTGTAAGTGTTCCCCCTGATTGTCTTACTGTATCTTCAACTGCTTTTTTAATCTTAAATGCTTCCACACCAAGATTCTTGAAAATCTTTATTGCAATTCCTTCTCCTTCCCTTATTATTCCTAATAAGAGATGTTCCGTTCCAATGTAATCATGACCAAGACGAATTGCTTCTTCTCTGCTCAATCTTATTACATCCTGAACTCTGCTTGAAAAGTTGCTATCCATTGTTTTATGTGATTTAATTTAAAAATAATTTTTGGGAATTATTCTTACATCTTTGCTTAATATATAGTACCGTATTTAGAACTGTTGTCCTGAAATTATTTTATACAAATATATTAAAAAACGAATCAACTTATAATGTAATATCAGTTAATTCAAGTCCTGAATAATTAACTAACTATTTCATTATTAAATTTTGCTGTTAATAGAAATTTTTTTATATTCAGGAAATATAACTGTATAATCTCCCTTTTTAATTCCATATCCAAAAATAGTTCAGCATTCTGAATGTCCAATTTATTATAGCTGTTTCGAAAATGCAGGTATTAATAAATATATTTAACAGGGTAATAACAACTAGTCATTTTGAAAATAAACTGTAAATCCTTCTATTATTAAAATACAGAATGTATTTTGTTCAAAGATGTGATCTCTTATTTCTCTGAGTTCCTGCAAAAACTAAACATTAACAATATTACAATTATAGCTGAATAAATCAACAATTACGAAAAAGACCGGTAACAAAAAACTTTACCGGTCTTGGAACTTCTTCAGATGATGATAAATTATGCGCTTTCCTTGACGCAGAATTCTTTCAGAACTCCTGCAACTTTATTTGCGACTGTATTTGCATCATTATTTTCTATATCTAACCTTTGTATCATATGAACTAGTTTACCGTCTTTTATTAATGCCATCTGCGGAGATGAAGGAGCGACACCGGTAAAATAACTTCTTGCTTCGTCAACAGCATCTTTTTCCATTCCCGCAAAAACTGTTATTAAATTGTCAGGCATAGCATTGTTTTCTTTCGCCCATTCGATAGCAGCTTTCAGACCGGGTCTTGCTTTACCTGCAGCGCATCCGCAAACTGAATTAACAAATACAAGAGTAGTTCCTTCCCTGTCTAATTCTCTTTTCACTTCATCCCTTGTATAAAGCTCTTTAAAGCCGATCTCTGTTGCTTCATTTCTCATCGGCTGAACCATTATTGGATCGTACATTTTTTATGTTCCTTTCTTTTATTTTTATAATAAACTTTGTGATTGATATCCTATAAAAATACTTATTAATTTCAATTCCTGAAAATCACTTATTGCTTGGTTTGAATTTTTTAATGATGAAAATCCTGCTAATTCATACTAAACTTGACAAATATCTGTCAAACCATTTTTTCCTGAATTCAGAAATTTCTTTCCTGCTTTTCCTCAGGTAATGATCACCATTTTCAATAAGCTTTAGTTCACAGACAACTCCATTCTTCTCAAGCAGCTTATACATATCAACTGAATCCTTATGCGAAACTTTATCATCTTCTTTGCCATGAATCAGTAATATCTTCGAATCTTTGCTTATCCTATCCGCAAACTGAACGGCAGAACGTTTCTTTTTTCTGGATATATATTCGCCCTCATCTTCCGTCCCGAATAATTTGAAATAGACATTTGCTAGTTCATCATTATTCTCTTCGCTTCGGAATAGATCTGCCAAACCGGAAATGATAACTGCACATTTCACATTATCCGTAAGACTTAAAACTCTGTAGGTCATCATTCCTCCTCTGCTCCAGCCTTCCATGCCGATATTATTTGCATCGCAAAAAATAATATTTTCAGCTACTGGAAAAAGATTCAGAATATCATTCACATCATTTCCGCCGAATTCATCTTCTCTTCTGTATTGAGAAGCTAAAACCACATAACCCCAGGAAGCAATCTCTCCGAATATTCCTTTTGCGAGGAATTCATCTATCATTCCATCTTTCCTGCTGCCGCCTCGGTTCCATATTATTAACGGGTATTTCCGGTTAGTTTTTTCTGCATTCAACGGATAAGCCAAATATCCGTTCACATCAAGACCGTCAGATGAATAAATAATTTTGTTTACAACAGTTTCATTTAACACTGCATTTCCCCATCCGCTCTCAATAAATTTATTCTGATTCTCTGATAAAATAATTTCTTTTTCGTAATGAATCATTTACTCTCAACGAGTTCATACAGCTTATAATATCCAAGCTTCAGATCGAACTCCTGACCTTCTCTGTACATTTTCTCATTTTCAGAAGGCAGAACAGTTTCGATCTTTATCTTAGCCCAGCATCCACCTTCGTGCTGAAGAACTTTTGCGTCATATAATTCGCTGCCTTTATATTCAACTCTGTAAACTTTGCCTTCTTCAGGCGCATTCTTTAATATGTGGGTGTGTTTCATTTTTAATTAGTTTATTCAATTTAGCAAATTCTAATTTATTTATTAAGTCACTGTTCAGGCTTATTGATTAAGCTTAGAATTTAAGTAATTTATGTTAAGTGTGCTGAAAATGTAAACATATAATTTATTCAAGAAAATTTCCTTTCCAATTATATTATATATTTCAATTATTTAAATTTTAAGATATTTTATTGAAAAAATCTGATATGCTTATTTGCGGAATAGATGAAGCAGGAAGGGGTCCACTGGCAGGTCCTGTTGTAGCAGCGGCTGTGATATTTGAAGAAGGATTTATGATTGATAATGTGAATGATTCAAAAACACTGAATGAATTTGAAAGGGAACGTCTGTTTGTCAAAATTACAGATAAATGTCTTGAATATTCTGTCATAGAAATAAATAATGAGGAAATTGACGAAATTAATATTCTTATGGCAACGATGAAGGGTATGTACACTGCCGTTAGGAAATTAAAAATGAAACCTGATAAATACTTAATAGACGGGAATTACTTCCGTCTCCCGGACAATTATCATCTGAGAATGAATTACGAAACTATAATACACGGAGATGCAAAAATTTTTGAGATCTCTGCAGCTTCAATAATTGCTAAAGTAACCAGGGATAATATTATGAGAGGATATCATCTCAGATATCCTGATTATGATTTCCACAGACACAAAGGATACTCTACGCCCGGACATAATGAAAAAATAAAACAATTCGGTTTGTGTGAAATTCACAGGAGAAGTTTCTGTAAAAAATATTCGGCTACTTTAAATTTGTTTTAAGATGAAATGTGTATATAAGAACAGATTAGGCGCTAACGGCGAACTCATTGCCAGAAAATTTCTGACCAGTAAAGATCTGAAATTCATAAAAAGTAATTACAGGTATGAACGGGCTGAAGTTGACCTCATATTTGAAGATGAAAAAGAAAAACTGCTTATATTCATTGAAGTAAAAACCCGAAGAAGCAAAGAATATGGAGAGCCTGAAGAATCCGTTACACATTCAAAAAAGGAACAGATTAAAAAAGCTTCGCTGGGTTTTGTTAATGAAAATGAAAAATATCACAACCATGATCTGAGAATTGATGTAGTGAGTATATTTTTATATGCAGATAAGGCAGAGATAAATCATATTGAAAATGCGTTTTAGTAATAGATAATTGTTAATTGATATTTTTAAACACTAACTGCTAACTACTAACTAAAAGGTAAACATCATCCCCAGTTTAAAAGTATTATACCTCAAAGGTGCGACACTAGTGAAAGGCCAGTACATCTGGTTTTTTCTCAGCTGATAAAATCCGTATTCATATGCATTCTTCAGAATAAAATTTACAAATGTTCCGGCTACGGGAGCATTATGCATTATGCTTTTCGTGAATCCGTCAATTAAATACAGACCGCTGATTTCAATAACGGAACTCATCAATTGTTTTCCGAAAAGATGTCTTGGGAAAATATCAGAGATCTCATATTTCGGCTGAATTGAGAAGCCGGGAGCTAACTGAAGATTGATACCGGCTTCCGTTGTTGTCCCGAATCTGAATGCATTATTAAAATCGGCAAGAGCTGAGTTCTCTGATTCAGATTCTGAAGAAACCGGATAACTAATTTCAGACCAGGCAATTGAATTTGAACTATAAGGCATTAAAGATACAGATCCAAGCTTTACACCATATCCTTCTTTATTTCCCAATCCAAATCTCCATAAGTTGTTAAACGTCCCCGGATTATTTGAACTGGAATAGTTGTCCGAAGAAGCATTACTAAGAAATAGGAATCGGTTTTTATAATTAAGAATGCTGTTTCCGTAGCGGCTCTGACTCTGAGATGTAAATCCAAGTTTCATTTCGATCATTCCGGCATTAGCCAAACCATAACTGTTTCCGTTCAGTCTGATTTCTGAAAGTCCATAGGATATTTCTATCGAAGGTTTGCCGAAGTATTTCTTAAAATTTCTGTAATCTTTCGAAGAAGTTGAATCCTGAGCATAAAGTAAAGATGCAGTAAATATTAATAAAAGAGTAATTATGTATATGCTTTTTTTCATATTATAAATTCTTTTTTAAAAATTGAACTAAATGTTAATTGTAAATTTAAATTCTACTAGCATTGACGAAAAATAAGAAAAAAGGTTTCCATTCGGTAGTTAATTGAGTTAGTTGAGTTGGTAAAATTTGTTGATTTTGTTGAGTTAGTAAATTAATATTTGAGTGATAATAAGTCACTCAACTAACTCTACTAACGTAACTTACACAATTTTATTTAAATTAAGAATAAAATAATATTCAATTGACAAAGTTATTTTATATAGATATTTTTACATCAATCTGAGAACATCCAAAAATCAGAATTTAAAGAACACGGATCAAATACTGCATTTGAGACAATTTAAAATTTTTAAGGTCCCTGTTTTATGTTTCAAATGCTATAATTTTATTTTCCGGAGGAAAAATGCCACAAGGCAAAGTTAAATGGTTTGATTCAAAAAAAGGTTACGGGTTTATTGTAACAAGTGATGGCAAGGATGTTTTTGTTCACTTCGCTGATGTAGTTTCTGATGATTCCTACAAGACTCTGAATGAAGGAGCCGATGTAGAATTTGAATTATTAGAGGACAAAAAGGGTCTGAAAGCCGCAAATGTTAGATTAACCAAATAAAATTTTTTGAAAAAATCTGAATTAAAACCCTAATTGAAATCTTCAGTTAGGGTTTTTAATGATAAATATTTATTATATTGACTCTTCAAAATTTACAAATCAAAGAAGAAGATTTAAAACAAATAGAGATTCTTTTTTCGGAAAAGTTTCAGAAGACTGAAAATTCTTTAGTTATTAATATCAAGAATGAGAGAATTAATTCAAATATCTGTGTTGAGATTTTTCCCGAGAAGAATTCCGGGTACCTGATATCAGTTTATACAAACAATACACATCTGCAGCTTCAGTCATGCACAAATCTGATTGTGAGCGGAATGCTGGAGGAATTAATCTTTATTTCCGAGACAGAGACCAGCATATCCGGGCTTATTGTTTCAAAACAAGGGGACTGTGCACTTTATTCAAATGTCGATAAGAAAATTCTGCGGTCAGATTTTTCCGAACTGAATTCAGAGAAACTGCTTGCAGCAGTAGCCCTGTCTATTTCTGAAACTGTAAACTGAGTTTATTTAATTAGTTGCTAACTGCATTTGTCAGATCTTATATCAGTTTGTTTATTTTCAGTTCAGCAAAGTACATGTATCATATGATAATTGAGATTCATCAAGTATATAAATGGAATTATTATTCAGGTCAATATATTAGAGGTGTTGTTTGAAAATTAATATTGTTTACATGGTTAAGTTTGTTTTGTCAAAGGAACAGAAAAATCAAATTAAGGAAGTTATACAAGAAATATCATTTAAAGAAAATGAGAAGATAAGTTCGTTAAATCTTATATTCTGCAATGATGATATTATAATAAAATATAATAAGGAGTTTCTGAATCATGAATATGCAACCGATATTATTACTTTTCATGATATAAATGAAAACGGAGAAACGGAAGGAGAGCTTCTTATTTCTGTGGATACTATAAAGGAGAATTCAGCCAGATTTAATACAGAGCCGGAAGAAGAATTGAAGAGAGTAATAATTCATGGAGTACTCCATCTTTGCGGATTTAAAGATAATACAAAGAAACAAAAAAATCTTATGAGATTAAAAGAAAATCACTATTTAAAAATCAATTAGTATATGCAGGAAAAAGTAATAGAAATAATAGTTCTTATATTAAATGAAATGCGTCATAGTAAACAAATAAATGAAATAGATCTGAAGAAGCTTAACAAGGACGGTTATACTGATGCAGAGATCAATACGGCTTTTGCCTGGATATTTTCAAAGATCGACACAGGAGAAAAAATATTTGATGATACTGCTGGATATTCTAAATCTCACAGGGTATTTCACGATGCGGAGAAAAATATTCTGACAACGGATGCCAGGGGCTATTTGATACAAATGAAAGAACTGGGGATAATATCAGATTCCGATAAGGAAACTATAATTGATAAAATATTTCTTGCCGGATATCAGAAAGCCGGTATTGATGAGATTAAGATTATTCTGTCAACAATGCTGTTTGATTCTGATGACAGATCGAACTCAGTCAATCATCTTGTTCTTCAGAACAATGAAACAATTCATTAGATCTTTTACATTAAAATAACATCAATAACTACAAGAAACACATAGCTAATCACAATTCTTCCGGGCATTGTGTCCCAATAATTTAATTTATTATCGCTGCATGAAGTCAGATTTTGTACAGTTCAAGAAATCTTAAGTTTGCATATTAAATAAAACACAACAGTGAAATATTTTTATAGTATGTTTAATAGCGATGTCATTTTAAATTATCATTGATCTTTTAAACAAGAAAGAACAGAAAATATTTAACAGAGTTAATTAACTTTTCAGAAAATAAATTCATAAATGAGTAAATCATTAGTAATAGTAGAGTCGCCGTCCAAGGCTAAGACAATAAATAAATATCTGGGTAAAGATTACATTGTAGAAGCCACTGTCGGTCATATTAAGGATCTACCGAAAAGCAAAATGAATGTAGATCTCGAGAACGGTTACGAAGGAACCTTTGCAGTGATTCCCGGAAAGGAAAATATAATTAATTCACTGAGGAAGATTGCTTCAGCTTCCGGTAAAGTATATATAGCAACTGACCCGGACCGTGAGGGAGAAGCAATTGCTTCGGACATTGCAGATGAGGTTGTGATTGATAAAAAGAAAATTCACAGGGTACTTTTTAATGAGATTACCAAAACAGGTATTGCTGAAGCAATGAAGAATTCCCGTAAGATCGATAATAATCTAGTCTCTGCTCAGGTTGCCAGACGTGTTATGGACAGGATATTAGGATATAAAGTCAGCCCGTTTTTATGGAAAACATTTTATTTCGGATTATCAGCAGGAAGAGTTCAGTCCGTTGCATTAAAGATAATATGTGACAGGGAAGATGAGATAGAAAATTTTAAACCGAAGGAATACTGGTCAGTAGAAGGACTTTTTTCCAAGCCATCAGGTAATTCAAAATCATTCGGAGCAAAACTCTATAAAATAAATAATGATGTGTTAAAGTTTGACGGGGAGGATCCCTGCATCAGGGACATTGAATCTGCTCATAAGATCTTGCAGGAGCTTAAGGACAATAAGTATCAGATCACCGATATAACAGTTAAAGAAGTAAAAAGAAACGCTCCTGCTCCTTTTACTACAAGCGTGCTTCAGCAGACAGCTTCATCAAGGCTTGGATTCTCACCTAAGAAAACAATGATGCTTGCTCAGAAACTTTATGAAGGAATAGAAGGCAATAAAGAAGAAGGTCTTGTTGGTCTGATCACATATATGAGAACAGATTCAACAAGGGTCAGCAATGAAGCCATAACATCTGCAAGAGAATTTATACATACGAATTTCGGCGATGAGTATCTTCCCGAAAATGCTAAAGTCTTCAAATCAAAAAAGAAGAATACTCAGGATGCGCATGAAGCAATAAGACCTACGGATGTCAACAGGAAGCCTGAAGATATGAAAAAACTCGGAAAAGATCTTCATGCCTTGTATGATCTTATCTGGAAAAGATTTGTGGCTTCGCAGATGTCACAGGCTGTGCTTGATCAGAAAACTGTGATCATAAAAGCACTGTCACCGAGGGGGTGCAAAAATACTTATTTCTTTAAATCAACAGGAAGCGTAATGAAATTCAGCGGATTTCTCAAAGTGTATGAAGATGTTAAAGATGATACAACAGATAAGCCTGATAATGCAGAGGAAGAAGATGACCTTACATTAATTCCCGCAGATCTTAAGACCGACGATATGGTGAAAGCATTGAGCCTTTCCAAAGATCAGCATTTTACAAATCCTCCTCCGAGATATACTGAGAGCAGTCTGATCAAACAGCTTGACAAATTAGGTATAGGAAGACCCAGTACTTTCGCGACAATAGTTTCTACTGTTATAAATCGCATGTATGTGGAAGTAATAGAAAAAAAGCTGCACGCAACGGTTCTCGGAAGGACAGTTAATAAGGTCCTGTCAAAACATTTTGAAGATGTGATAAATGTAAATTTCACGGCACAGATGGAAGAGGAGCTTGATACAATCGCAAATGGAAAGAGCACTTATAAAAAAGTACTTGATGACTTTTATCTTCCTTTCAACAAAGATCTGAATGAAGCGGATACAATTGCAGCAGAAATAAAAAAAGGTCTTGTTGAAAAAACTGATATCGATTGTCCGGAGTGCGGAAAAGAAACAGGTGCTAAGATGGAAAAAAAATGGAGCAGGAACGGACAGTTTTTATCCTGTGAAACCTTTCCGAAATGCAAAGGCGCATTGCCTCTTGTTCAGCCGACGGAAAAGGATCTTGAAATGGCAAAGGGAGTCATCTGTGATAAATGCGGAGCTCAGATGCAGATAAAGGTAGGCAGATACGGGAAGTTTTACGGCTGTACTAATTATCCCAAATGTAACGGAATAAAACCTATTACATTGGGAATACCTTGCCCTAAATGCAAGCAGGGTGAGATACTACAGAGAAAAGCCAAACGCGGCAGATTCTTTTACGGGTGTACCAGATATCCGGATTGTGATTTTATAGCGAACTCAATGCCGGTGATACAGGATTGTAAGAACTGCGGGAATACTTTCCTTTTGAAAAAATCAACAAAGAAAGACGGTGATTATCTTGAATGTCCTCAATGTAAAACAAAAGCTGAAATAAAAGATGGTGCGGCAAAACCTGAAGAGGCAGCTGTTTAGAGTATGATCTTCTTTTAAAATTTTATATTTTTTGTTTAAAATACATGAGATCATTTTTAATCTATAAATTGTAATAGACATTATATATTGAAAGTAAATAAGAATTTCATTTCCAAAATATCAGATATTTTTTAAGATTATAAATCAGTTTAAAATATTCATAATTATATGCAAAGAAGAGAATTCTTAAAAACAACAACTTTAGGCTGCTGCGGAACAGTAATAGGAAGCGGCATTCTGGAAAAAGCCCTTGGCAGTAACTCTTTTGACAATAATTCGAATGAAGAAGCAATAAAGAATTTTTTAAGATTTGACGAAAGAGATTTCAAAAGACTTGCTGATACAGCCATATTCACGGCAAAGAATAACGGCGCTTCTTATGCTGATATAAGGATCTGCAAAAACAGGAATCAGATGGTAAGCACAAGTGAAGACAGAGTGGATAATATTACAGACAGTGACAGTATCGGATTTGGAGTAAGAGTTCTGATAAACGGTACATGGGGTTTTGCATCAAGCGCATTCGTGAATGAACCGGAATTGATAAAGACAACACTTCTTGCCTGTGAAATGTCAAAAGCAAATTCAATACTTCAAAAAATTCCGGTTGATCTTTCTTTTATCCAGTCGTATACTGATACATACAATACACCTATCGAAATTAATCCATTTGAAATTTCCATTACAGATAAGATAGATTTGCAGTTGAAATATAATAAGCTTGCATTGTCATTGGGAGCTGATTATATAAGTTCTTTTATGTGGTTCATAAATGAATGGAAATATTTTGCCTCATCTGAAGGATCTTATATTACACAGGATCTTTACAGGATCTGGGCTGAAACTGAAGTAACCGCCGTGGATAAGATAGAAGGTAAATTTCAATCAAGGACCACTGATGTTGCTCCTTTGAGCATGGGTTATGAATATTTCAAAGTTTTTCCATTTGAAAAGGAAATTGAAAATTCCGTTGAGATTGCAAAAATGAAGCTCAAAGCGCCAGATGTGGAACCGGGTAAAAAAGACATTATAATTCACGGAAATAATTTATTTCTTACAATACATGAGTCTTGCGGACATCCTACTGAGCTTGACAGAGCGCTGGGATATGAAGCAAATTATGCAGGGACAAGTTTTATGACACCTGATAAACTTGGTAAGTTAAAATATGGTTCGGATATTATTAATCTTAAAGCTGACCGGACACAGAAATACGGACTTGCAACCAGAGGGTATGATGATGACGGAGTAAAAACGGTTGAATGGCCGATAATTGAAAACGGAATATTTGTAAATTATCAGACAACCAGAGAGCAGGCAAAATATATAGATCAGAAAGATTCTTATGCATGCGCTTATGCTGACAGCTGGTCACATTTTCCAATACAAAGAATGCCGAACGTTTCTCTTATACCTTCTGAAGAAAAGCGTTCGCTCGATGATCTGATTTCAGATACGGAAGACGGAATATTGATAGTCGGAAGAAGCAGCTGGAGCATTGATATGCAGAGATACAATTTCCAGTTTACGGGACAGGAGTTCTGGGAAATAAAAAACGGTAAGAAAGCCGGTATGTTAAATAATGCTGCTTACCAGGGGAATACAGTGGATTTCTGGAATTCATGCGATGCAATATGTGATGAAAGTGAGTATTATTTGGGCGGATCATTATTCTGCGGTAAAGGTGAGCCCGGGCAGATTTCTCCTGTAAGCCATGGAGCAGTTCCTGCAAGGTTCAGACAGATAAACATTCTAAATACTAATTCTTAAAGTAAAAAAATTATGTTATTAAGCGAAGAAGAAGCGAAAAAGCTTTCCGAAAAAATTCTTTCACATTCAAAAGCAGACTCAGCTTCGGTTAATATAAGAGGAAGTAACTCAAATAATTTAAGATTTGCACTGAATTCCGTTTCTACCTGCGGAGCAATAGATTCAGTAAATGCGAGTATAAGATCCAACTTTGGAAAGAAATCGGGTTCTGTAAACATAACTTCTATTGATGATGAATCAATAGAAACAGGGGTCAGAATGTCTGAGGAGATAGCAAAACTGTCTCCTGATAATGAAGAGTTCATGCCACCGCCCGAAAAGCAAACCGGTTATCTTGAAGTAAAAGAGTACTTTGAAGATACAGGCAGCTTAACACCGCAGTATATTTCGGACAGAGTTTCATATACCATTAACAAAGCAATAGATACAGACCTTATTTCTGCGGGATATTTTGAAAGCGATTCAGGTTTTCAATCAATTGCAAATACGAATAATCTTTCCGCATATAATAAAAGCACTTCGGCAAGATTTTCTTCAACCATAAGAACAAAAGAGGGCAATGGCTCAAGCAAAATTGACAGGTCTTATGCTGACATTAACTTACTTAATATAAAGAAATTTTCAGACAGAGTAATAGGCAGAGCTGTCTTATCAAAAGATCCTCAAAAGCAGGAAGCAGGGAAATATGTCACTATACTGGACAATGCAGCAGTCTGCGATATGATCTACAACATGAGCTGGTATCTTAACAGGAGAAGTGCTGATGAAGGACGGAGTTTTTTTTCTGTCAAAGGCAAAGGAAATAAGATAGGTGAAAAAATAGTAAGTGATAAAGTTAATATTTATTCAGATCCGCAGAATAAAGATGCACCATCTTCACCTTTCAATTCAGAAGGAATTCCGCTAAAAAAGCAAAACTGGATCACAAACGGAGTACTGAATAGTTTATATTGCGACAGATACTGGGCAAAGAAAAGCAATTCTGAATTCATACCTTTTCCATCAAACACAATTATGCAGGGTTCTGATAAAACTGTTGAAGATCTTATTGCATCCACAGAAAAAGGTATATTCGTTACAAGGTTCTGGTATATAAGGTCCGTTGACCCAAGTCAGATATTACTGACGGGACTTACCAGAGACGGAGTATTTTTAATTGAGAACGGCAAGATCAAACATGCTGTCAATAATTTCAGGTTCAATGAATCGCCGGTGAATGTACTCAGTAACATTGTTGACATGTCAGTTTCAGAAAAAACAGTCGGAAGTGAGACAGGCGATGCTAAAATTGTAGTGCCGGCTTTAAAGCTTTCGGAATTTAATTTTTCAACAATTTCAGACGCAACTTAAGATGAAAAGGACATTTGATGAATATCTGACTGAATATCTTGAATATCTTAAAGTAACGAGAAATTATTCCCTGAATACAATCAACTCATACGAAACGGATCTGAAGCAATATTCAGATTATATTATCAGATCAAACAGCGGAGCAAAAAATAACAACCCGAATGAAACCACTGACCTTAATAAACTTGACCTGATCTTTCTAAAATCTTTCATTGCAGATCTTGCGGATCCTTTTGCTCATAAGAAGTCTTATACAAAGAAATCCATTTCAAGAAAGATCTCAGTATTGAAATCACTTTATAAATATTTATATAAAAAAAAATACATCAGAAAAAATTATTCATCAGCGCTGATTTTCCCGAAACTTGTAAAAAAACTCCCGTCATTCGTTTCTGAAAAAGAACTGGAGAAACTTCTGGGCGAGAAATATATCTCCGAAGTCAGCATACTTGATAAAGCTGTGATTGAATTGTTTTACAGCACAGGGATCCGTCTGTCCGAGCTTATAAATCTTAAGACGGTAAATGTAGATTTCAGGAACAGGACTATAAAAGTATTCGGTAAAGGATCCAAAGAAAGAATTGTGCCGTTTGGAAAAGAAGCCGAGAAAGCAATTAAGAATTATTTAAGTATCAGGGAAATTTGCGATATTAACAAATCGGAATATTTTTTTCTCAGCACTGCAGGTAAAAAACTTTATCCGATGAAAGTTAACAGGCTGATAAGGAAGAATCTGACACTCGTCACAGACTTAAAGAAAAAGTCACCTCATGTATTAAGACATTCCTTTGCAACTCATCTGCTCGACAATGGAGCGGATATAAGGGCAGTTAAAGAACTGCTAGGTCATGAGAGTTTGTCAACTACACAGATTTATACACACATCACACCGGAAAGACTTAAGAAAGTTTATAAGCAGTCTCACCCGAGAGCATAGTGCGGTCAGACAAACTGTTTGACAATATAATAAATGACTATTAATGCAGAAGTAATAATAAACGCCTGTAAAGACCTTCTTTCCGATTTTATTCCTTCATTCAGATTGAATTTCAATTTTGATAATACATTATCAGGAATATCATTGATCCATGGGATGAATCTATTAACTGATTTAGTGTACTGTACAAATATGTCTTTGAATTTATTTGAAAGAAAATCTTCTTCGGCAATAATGATACAGTAATACTGAAATGTAAAAAAAAATACTCCGAATATCTGCAGATAGGGGAACAAGGCAAGGCTCATTATTCCTATACCGTTATAAATTAAAATATTGCCGACATATAATGGATTTCTTACAATTGAATATGGACCCTGAGTAACTAAGTAAGTACCGCCTACTCCTGAAGTTGTTCTTGTTTCGCTTCCGGCGAAACCAACTGACCAGATCCTTATCAGCTCTCCGCTCAGAGCTATTGCAAAGCCTATTAAGATGCTTAATAGTGTCGGTTTCATAAAAATCAACATAACAATTACAAAAGGCAACGGAACATAACTTCTGTATTTGAAAAAATATTTTCCAAGTTCGCGCAAATCTGTTAACAGTTAGTAGTTAATAGTTAATAGTTAGTAGTTAATCGTTAATATCTAAAATAAAAAATCTTTAAAATTAATTCGTAATTCGTAATTCATAATTTCTAATTAATACATCCCAAATCAGATTCATCCTCCCATTAATACATCCCGTCTTCTGATTTTCGCTTCCTGTCTGTGTTTCAGTTTATTTGTCTCCAGAATCTTTTTTAACTTATTTTTTATATCAGAAAAATCCTTATAATCAAAATATGTAATATTATTTTTCCAGCAGTAAGAAGCGAGTTGTCCTTTGGCGAATACAATATCTGCAAACCCGCTTACACAAAAATCTGACGAACCGTCACCTATATATACCGATATATCATTATCCAGATCATTTGTTTTGCTGATGAGAATATTTCTTTTACATGTATCGCAGGCACGGCAATATTCATCTGAATAAATAAATTCACTTTTGAGCTTCTTGTTTTCTTCATTCAAGTTCATCCTGCAGGAATAGAAATCTACCTGAATATTCTCACGTTTCAATATATGATCAATATAGTAATCAAGACCTCCGCTTAAGATTACCAGATCTATGCTGCTCTGAAGGCAGAAGTCAACAAAGTCCTTAAAATTTTCATCGATCTCTTCTTCGTCCAGATATTCATCAAATTTTTCGAGAGAAAAATCTTCCACCAGTTCAAGCTGCCGGATTACAGTTTCCCGTGTACCTATCTTCCCTGAATAGAGTTCTTCGCAGATACTATTGAACTTCTCTTTATCCTTTATGAATTTTACTATTGAACTCATCCAAACATCATTCTTTGTAATTGTTCCGTCAAAGTCACAAAAGATCTTAAGCCTGTAATTTTTCATCAGTCTTGAATTTTGTCTCGACAATGGTAGTAATACCGGCTTCTTGCATAGTAACACCATAAAGCCTGTCCACCGATTCCATAGTTCTTTCATTATGTGTTATAAGAATGAACTGAGTATTATCCGAAAACTTTCTTATCATTTTATTGAATCGTCCCAGATTAGCAACATCAAGTGGCGCATCAACTTCATCCAGCACACAGAACGGAGAAGGTTTTACAAGATATATAGCAAATAATAATGCAATCGCAGTCAGTGTTTTTTCTCCCCCGGATAAAAGCTCGATTGAAGTTGGTCTTTTTCCCCTTGGCTTGGCAACTATCTCGATCTTTGCTTCCAGAGGATCTTCAATCAAATTACCGTCTTCATCTTCTTCATAAACTATACGAAGATTAGCTTCATCACCTTCAGAAAACAGCTCTTTAAAAATTCTTATAAAGTTATCTTTTATCTGCTCGAAAGTATTTAAAAATCTTTCCCTTGCTTCCTTGTTGATCCTTTCTATTGTTTTCCTGATGTCTTTTTCTGATTCCTGCAGATCAGCTCTCTGCTCTATCAGGTTTTCAAGTTCTGCTTTTTCAGACTCGAAATCTTCAAATAATATCTGCTGATATCCGCCCCCGAGTTTTTTCAGTCTGTCGCTGAGTTCTTCTGTTTCCTGTTTTGCAGTTACATATTCAAAATCTTCGAAAGTAACTTCAGATTCTGATATATAATCTCTGATTGAAATGTCCTTCTCATATTTCTTCAGAATGTAATCTTTTACCTGTTCTGATTTAATCTCATTCTCCTTGATTCTGATCTGTGCATTTATGAGCTTCTGTGAAACGCTGTCAAAATCCAGTCTTCTCTGTCTCTGCTTTACATCAATGCCGTGCTGAAGGTCTTTCTTTTCGTCATGCGAAATTTTCTCAAGATCATATTCTTTTTCAATAATTGAAGAATTTTCGTTAAGAGTGCTGAGGATTTCATTATTATTATTCAGCTTTTTTCTTAACACTTCGAGACTTTCCAGGTCTTTTGAAATTGTTAATGTATTGGATGAAATCTGCTTTTCATTATGAGATACAGAGTTATTTACTCTTATTGAATTCTGCTCTTCATTTTTTAACTCATTTTTTATTTTCGTCAGCTCAAGATTAAAACTATTATAATCAGCTGAATCGTGTGAATATCCCTGCTCGATTATATTAAATTCATCTGTTAAAAAAATAAGCTCTTTATCGAGATTATACTGTTCATTTTCGGATTTATTTACTTCCTCAATTAGTCTGTTTATGACATCGTTAAGCTGATTATTGCTTTTCTTGATCAGGATATATGAGTTTTCATTTTCCGATATTGATTTGTTCATCTGTTCTTTCCTGAAATCAATGTTTGCAATTTCTCTTTCTATCCTTTCTGATTCTTTTTTTAAGGACTCGTGATTTTTCTTGCTTGAATCCGGAGAGATACTTTCAAAATCTATTCTTAATGTTTCTAGTAAAACAGACTGCTCTTTAACGGTATTTGCTAATTCATCAGCTTTCTTAACGAACTCATCTATTTTTTTCTGCCTTCCGAGCTTAACTGATTCTTCATTTATTTCACCTCCCGAACGTATGAATCCTTTAGTAATTATATCACCTTCAAGAGTTATGAACTTATAGTAGTTGTCCTCGGCAAGCTTTCTTGCAGTTGCAATTTTATCCACAATGACATATTCGTCCAGTATATATTTCATCAGTAAAATGTATTTATCATTTATGCATTTTACATATTTGTCAGCAAATCCATATACTCCTTTTGTCCCGATGAAATCAGGTTCATTGTCCAGGAAAGGAAGACTGTCGAATGATTTATAATTGAGTATATCGTTTAGAATGAAGGTTACTTTGCCTTTTTTGTTCTCAGAAAGAAGTGAAATATAATTATCAATTTGTCTTGAATCATCTGCGATAATGTAATTCGAAACTTCTCCGAGAGCAGTTTCAACGGCTATTCTGAATTTATCCTCTACTTCAATGGAATCAAGAATAGTTACAAGTCCCTTTTCCTTAATGTCCTTAATGAGATACTTTACGCCTTCCGCATAATCTTCATAATTTTCTGACATGCTTAAAAGATGATCCGCCCTGCTTCTTATTATCTGTTCTTCTGTATTCAAAGCTAAGATCTCTTTTTCTTTTTCGGAAAGCAGAGAACCGAGTCTGCTTTTTTCATCTTCTTTTTCCTTTAGTTCCTTTTCAGAGGACTTGAGTTTGTCAACACATGATTTTAATTCAACTTCAAGAAGATTTCTGTCAGCCTGCAGATTCTCTATACTTATCAGCTGCTCTTCATTTAATTCGGATAATTTCTCCATCTGCCGGAGGTTATTCTCATAATTGATCTTATTTTTCTGATACTCAGAATTTTTATCGGTTACGGTTTTGTTGATCTCTTTAAGCTTCCTGCCTAGTTCGATCATTTCATTCTTCTTTTCATTTATTACTTTTATAGATATATCAACTTTGGCTTTCTTCTCACTCAGTGAAATTTCAGAAATATAGATTGTATTGGACAGTACTTTGATATTTTCACCGATCTCTGCAAATTTTTGTGTGTTTTTGTTCTTACTGTTAAGTAACTGTTCATTCTCATTCTTTAATCTGGAAATATCATTGTTAAGATTATTTATCTTTTCACCCAATACAAGATTTTCCTTCTCAATCAGATTGATCTCTTTTTTACCTGCATTAAGTTTTTCATTTATTCCTGTAAGGATCAATTCAGATTCATTCAGCTCAGCGCGGTATTTATCAAGCGTCAGATCATTCTCTATAATTTCCTCAGATAGAGTTGATTTAAGATCAAGATTAAACTGTTCCTTGCTTTTTATATCTTCGATCTCACTGATTAGTTTTATATATTCAAAAGTTGAGACTTTAAGCTCAAGAGACTTTAATTCTTCGGATACAATCTTTGCTTCTTCATTTCTTTTTGCCTGTCTTTCCAGAGCATTTACATTCCTTTGCTTTTCGCGGATAATGTCATTGACTCTTAATAAAGATTCATGGACAGCGTCAAGCCTGTTAAATGTAAGATCTCTGTTATGTTTGTAAGAAACAACACCTGCGGCTTCTTCAAAAAGCTTTCTTCTTTCGTGCTTAATATCAGAAAGAATTGTTTCTACCATTTTAAGTTCGATCACTGAATAAGCATCGGGACCTATTCCGGTATCAACAAACAATTCCCTGATGTCTTTTAGTCTGACCTTTGTGCCGTTCAGATAATATTCCGTCTCGCCGCTTCTGTAAAATCTTCTTGCGATCTGAACTTCGGAATATTCAGTAGGAAGTTTATTATTGTTATTCTGAATTGTGACAGCAACTTCAGCTATACTCAGAGGCTTTCTGAATTTTGTTCCGTTGAATACTACATCTTCGCGCTTTCCGCTCCGAAGTATTTTATCACCCTGCTCACCAAGCACCCATCTCAATGCATCTACAATATTGGATTTACCTGACCCGTTCGGACCGACAATTGCTGATACACCGCTGTCAAACTCGATTGTCGTTTTATCGGCGAATGATTTAAATCCGAATATTTCTAATTTAGATAAATACAAATATGCTTAAGCTGTTAAGTTCTTAACAAGGTTCCAGGTTTCGACAGCACCTGTAAAAAAGAAAAAATAAGAATACAATATTGCAAAGAAAAGAAAAATAATTATGATACCGTACAAATATACTTTTCCCGACCTTATGTCAAATAATGACTTTGTTCCGATAAGTATCCTGTTAAGATAAAGGATGTATAGTAAAGCGAACAACCATAATGATATCTTAATATATGCAGGGTTGCTTTCGGCAAGTTTATAAAGTATCGTCCCGATAAAAAGGAAAATAAGCATTGGCAGGGTCGACCATACACAAACGCTGTAAATTATTTTGAAGAAAGATTTCCCTTTTGTGTAAAATGAGATGAAATATAAGAATAACGCCGTAAAAAAAGTAAGGAGTAAATTTACTATGGTCAGGACAGAGATCAGATATAATTTATTTCTGAGTAATTCGCTGAAATAAATCTTAAAGGAATCATTCGGCATTATCTTGGCAAGCAGCATATCGAATGAATTATTGTCGGCAAAGTAATACATTATAGAGGAAAAATATAGTGACAGACCGAACGAAATGCAGAATGCAAGCAGCATATTGTAACCGGTCGAAACGATCATCTGATCCTTTATAAGAGAATAAAAATAAGTTGGCTTGTACAGACATCGGACAAGATTAGATCTGAATTTCTTATCCCTGTTAATGAAATATATGAGTGTCATAATTACAAATATCCCGGCAATTATAAAAACATAAGGAAACTCGGGAACATAATTCCCTTCCTGTATCCTTGGAAGATCTTCATTGTTAAGAAGCCTTTTTACAAGCTCAGCGGAATGTTTCTGCTCTCTGTTAAATGTATATAATCCGTTTGTTCTGAGAAATGGATTACTGTCAAGAGGATAGTTTAAAGGGTTTTCAGCATTCCAGTCAGCATAAGATGAAATAAAATTCGCGAACATTACCTGTGAGATCTTCGGATAGCATTCATTAAGGAATTTCATCTGTGATTCCTGTGATTCAGGATCACTGAATCCGTTACTGTTGTTGTTCTTTATATTTAGTCCGTAATATGAAACGAACAGATTGTTGTTCTTCCTGTTTGTCAGAGGCTTGGATCTGTTTGTAATTTCTGCAATAGAATTCTTTATCTGCTCGTATTTATTTTCATAAAAATTTATCCCGACAAAGTCAACGAACTCAGAGCATATATCAGCATTAAATGCTCTTGAAGTATAATATTTAAATCTCCTGTTCAGAGAATCTATTAAGCTTACTGCCGTCTTTACATATTCAAGTGATGACTCGGCTGAGACATCAAAATCATTACCGATCCCCCAGGCAAAAATACACGGCGAATTCCTGTCTCTGACTATTATATCATTCAGATAATTCAAAGCTGACCTTTGATACTTTTCATTGTTCAGGTAATTGTATGATAATTCATTGAACGGGATTTCCTGAAACAGAAATAAACCGATCCTGCTGCAAATATTTACAATGTACGGGTTTGCGCTTCTTCCCGGAACTCTGACAGCGTTAAATCCCAGTGTCTTTATATTCTTCAGATCTTTCTCGACCTCTGAATAATCAAGAGCTGAAGCATACCTTGGCATGTCCTCATAATAATTGATTCCGTTGATCCTGATCTGCTTACCGCTGGTAAAAACCTGATTGTTATTTTTTGTCAGATTTGTAAATCCGGTTTCTATACTGAATTCATCAATGACCTCTTCCCTGTTGTTTGTAATTATTGTTTTTGAAATGTAAATCTCGGGCATTTCCGGAGTCCATAATACCGCATTTGCAAGTGTAAATTCATTTACGGCTTTGACGGTATTATTCTCACCTATGGTAAACTGAATCCTGCCACTCTGACCGGCATCGGTATTGTTTGATTTCCTTATCAGCTTTGTCTGAATGAAAAACTCTCGTGACTTTGATGTGTCAAGATACTGGGAAAGACTGGAAGATTTTATATCAATTGAATTATTTATTTTAACCGAAAGAAGATTGTCTACGGTATATTTCAGATAACTGCTGTAAACAAACAGCTTTGGAACAGCGATCAAATAAATATCCTTTGTAATCCCTCCATACACTCTGGAATAGTTTATCTGATCTGATAAAGGAATTGTATTCTTAAAATTCAGCTCGCTGCTGATGTTTATGACGATCTCATTTTCTGCTGTTATTATTCCGTCTGGCAGGGAATTTATTATCGGGGTATAACCACCTGAGTGTTTTGCTACGAAATTATTGTTGATCTTTATTTCCGATTCATATTCAATTCCTTCAGCAACAAAAATGAAACTGTATGATTTTAACAGTTCTTCGGATATCTTCAATTCCTTTCTGAATATAGAAGATCCTATAAAGTCATATGCTATGGGTACAATGTACTTATCATAACTTTTTCCTTCGTTAAAAGAAATTTCCCACTGACCGTTCAGATCTATTTTCTTGCGTGTATCGCTTGCGGGATAAAGTCCCGCATAATTCGGATTTTCTCCGGATGGTCTTTCGAAAACCTTGATCTGGGAAAACAAAACATCAGGTACGAATGATAAAAGTATTAAGATCAGTATTCCGGAATATATATTTTTTCTAATGTAATATTTGCCCATCAAATAGTTTTAAAAGATTTGCAAATATAACGATTAATGCGGGGAATTTAAAGTTTAGAATTAGATATTAAAATTTTTACTTTATACATGAAAAAAATTGGACTTAGTTGACGCTGATTGAGAGGAAAATAACGGAATAATGAACTATTATCCTGAAGAATGTATAAACAAATCTGCGGTTTCTCTCACTGATTACATAGATTTACTCAGAAATGATCTTAAATTTCAACTAAGGGATTTAAAATGTACTTAAATAAATTAAGATCCCTTCTGTGAAAATCTGTGAAATCTGCTAGTGATCAAACAATCGCTGTTAATAAATATAGAATTTGAAAATCAAATGACTTAAGTTTAGACGGATGTGACTTCTTGTTTCAAACCGGACAATTGAATCTCAATCAGTTGATTGATCGATAATCTGCCTGTTACCCGAAAATTACAATTTAGAATAACTTTATAAAATCAGAAAAATTTTCTAAGGCGAAAAAAGATCCTTCATTTTTCTTTCATTATTAAGCCAGTCAATATAGCTTAATCTTCTTGTTGCTTTCTTCTTCTGAATATTTAACGTCTTTGTTTGCACACTCTTTGATAATTTTTCGAAAGAATTATTTAATTTACAGATCTGCTGCTTTAGTGATTTTATTTCTTTCTTCAGAAGATTTATTTCCTGTGTAACTTTCATATAATATTGATTTAATTGTAAGTAAAATTTAATTAAGCCGGGCATAAAACCCGGCTTAATCGTATTATCTATTTTATTAATATCATTCTTTTTGTTGAAATGTGACCGCGGGTCTGAAGGCTGTAAAAATAAACTCCGCTTGCAAGTAAACTTCCGTCAAATGAGATATTATAATTACCTGCAGCCCTGAATTCATTTACAAGCGAACTGATTTTTTTCCCGGTCAGATCATAAACATTGAGCTTTACTATACCTGCTTCAGGTATTTGAAATTTTATTTTTGTAACAGGATTAAATGGGTTCGGAAGATTGTCCGATAATTCAAACTTATATCTTATTTTCTGATCTCCGGAAATATGAAGAAGCTTATCCGGATCTGATTTATATCCTCCTGTTATGCGGATTAAGTAAAAAGAACTTTTTGCAGGATTCATAATGTTTTTATAAATCAGTTTAGAAGGATTATCCTTTGAGACGTATGAATACCATTTATCTTTTTCCGCTAACTGTTTAATAATGTTTTCTTTTTCATTAAATGCATTTATCAGCTCAGGTTTTTCCGACATATGTTCATTGCTGTTAGAAACGACGGCTATCTGATCAATTTCACTATCCTGCAGCATTTCCATTTTAAATCCTGTAAATCCGTAAGGCTTAACCTTTAAGCAGATATTACTGAAACTGCTTCTGCATTTAAATCGTATTTTCTCACTGTTTGAGATGTATATAACTGCAGCATCATTATTCTTTATTCCGGTGGTTCTCATCCTTAAAATAATAAATCCTTCTCCCTGATCAGGAGGAAATTCTATTTCAAGCTTATCTTCTCTGCTGATCTTCAGAACTTCGTTATCATCAGATCTCAGTAAGTCAGTTACATTTTCCTTAAAGTTTAACAGAGCAGTATTCTTCATTTCATCTATTTTGTAATCAATTATTTCTCCATCTTCAGTTACTGAAATTTTTTTTCCCTTATCAGTTGATATTTTCACCAATTCGATTTTATCAATTCTTGTTTCGTCATAAGCCGTTTCAGTAATTGAAAAGACTACCGAATCACTGTTTTCATAAAGCGGGTTTCCCGTTATATATTGATCTGTTACATCTGTTCCGGGATTATCCTGGGATGTTATCAATACGGGATTTTCAAAAAGTATGTTATCTCCGAATTCGGTACCCAGAGTCGGGCAACCGTGAGGATCATCTCCGAATAGTACCCTTTGTTTCTTCCAATCGGAAAATCCATATTCATTATGAACCCTGACAGAAACAGAAAAATATTCCGACCGGTCTGAATTATTCCCGCTGATATTTGCTCTGATCATCATATAAGGACAATTCTCACCAAAGTAGATCAGCTCGTGATTATGAATATTGTTTGAATCTCTCCACTCATAGTAAAGAGGTTCAGTTCCCTGACGAAGATTGCAATATATGATTCCTGTATTATTACCCTGTGTGAGTACTGAAGGAAATTGCGTAATATTGTTAATATATGGTCTTGAAACATACTTATAAACAATAGTTGCCTCTTCCGGATTACAGGGAATAAAACCAAGATCTTGTCCTAGAGTATTTGTAATTTTATAAACAAAAGTTATAAATACTGCCTCAGTTGGCGACTGGCTGATCTTATATCCCCATCTTTGTTGATAGTTAGGTAAATTTCCGGACAACCCAAGGCAATAGCTTATTTCAGCTAACGGCATAGAATCAGAAAAATTTCCGGTTAAGGTGAAAGTTTTTAAATATTGTTTTATAAAATAATTCCCTGTATAAATAGTTTTGCAGTCATTGCTTGAAAAAAATGTTCCGGGTCCGGTATTTATGAGCTGCGATGATCCGGTTGTTACTGACCCGTATTTTCTGCTGATCCCTTCTTTGTAAATTATCACATAAGCAGAATTGGAATATGGTAAATTAGGAAACAAAGAACTGGTTGCTACGATCTTTATTTCAACGGGCTCATTAAATCCAAAGTTTGGAAAGTTCGATGGATTCACAGGCGTAGATAGATTCACGCCCGCTTCGACTATCTCATTATACATCAGCACCTGAGAATTTCCCTGTATTACATATATCTTACATCGTGCAAATCTTGAATCAGTTATGTGAAAAGTATCCAGACGGAAATCCACACTTACGGTTACATTAGGAAAAAAGTAAGGACTTGGAAATTCCCTTACAACACATGGGTTTGATATTGCTATACCGTAAGAATAAGTATTTTGATAATACATAAAAATGATTGAAATTAATACAAAAAATTTTAATGTTTTCATGGCCTGATAATTAAGAGTTAATAAAAAAATGATTTAGAAGTTACTGATTGTTATTATCATCAAATTATTTTGGCCACTGTTTATTAAATAACATATATTAATTTAAAAACTATCAGACACTGAATTTGTTTTTCATTTTGTTTATAGTTTTAGATTAATAAATTGCTTTGGGATTAGAAGATCTCTTTAAATGATAAAGTTCGGTGGCCAACACTAACTATATATTTGTTTAAAAGAATAATCTTCTAATCCCTTTTTATTGATGCTTTTGGTCTTCCTTCAGCCTCCTTTGTTTAAATAATATTTCATGTCCATTTTTGAAGCGTATTAAAATTAAGTTAATTCCGTCGATTTGTCAAATTGTAAAATATGAGATTTGTGAAAGTTGTATCAGATGATTTTATACTCATGGTTGCTTAAAAATATAATATTATTTTTCTGCTTAACAAAAAAATAAAAATTGCTATTTTGCATAAACTAATCAAATCAAAATGGATACAGAAAATAAAGATCAGGGAAGTATAATTGATATTGCAAAAGAAGCGGTTTCGAACATTACCGAAAAAGTCATTGAAATAAAAGATGATCTCATTGGTGATGAACAGTCTGAAATACTCGGCGAATTCAAAGAGACGGGATTAAATAAAATGAAGCTTGTGATGGATGAAATAAGCAACTCAGTACAGCTTATTTCAAAATCCGGTTATGACTTCAAAAAAATGGAAGTATCTATGGGTCTCCCGCCTTCCTTATCCGCAATATTTCATTACGAAAAGGAAATTACTGAAGAGGAAAAAACAAATCTACTTTCAGAAGCAAAAGATAAAAAGATCGTTATGATAATTTTAAAATGCCTTTTCAAGGCGAATGAATTTTATCATTCGGTGAATATCGGAAGCTATAAAGTGGATGAGGTTAAAATTACTCTTGGTCTTACACCCGGAGTGGATATTTCATTTGAGAAAAAAACTTAAGAAAATTTTTAGGATTCCGAATTTAATTTAAGCATTACAAAGTCATTCATGAAGAATCCATTGCCGATATCTATGTCCTTGACTTCTTCTATGTTAAATCCCATGCGAAAATAAAAATTGATTGCTTTGAAATTCTTCCTGTTGACGGTTAGTCTTATGGTACGGTATTTTACTTTGTCAAAAACATGTCTGATTAGTTTCTGCCCGATCCCTTTTCTGTGTATTTTGGTATTTACATAAAGCTTGTGAATCATAAAATCATTTTCATCGGTTCGGCTGTATGAAATAAAACCTACCATCTCATTCCTGTAATATCCACATACGAAAATATTACCCTTGTTATAAATCTGCTCCTTCAAGCTCTCAATAGTATACATATTTTCAAGCATGTAGTCAACCTGCTTCTGACCGATTATTGACGGGTAATAGTCATTCCAGATCCTGTGTGCAAGTAATGACATTTCCTTCAGCTCTGCATCAGTTCTTATCTCCCTGAATGTTAATTCCATTTTGACAGAATTGCTTAAAGATATTTGTATAATTTATTGAAATTTTTTTTTATGATTTTATGCCTTTATTTCATACTGATATTGAATCTGATTTAATATCCTGTACCGTACAGAAGCGAAGGCTTAAAACTATTAACAATATCAAAAGTAAGGTTGCTTTAACTGCGTATATTTTAACTCTGATTTTTTTTAGTGTATTTTAAATTTATTATGTTCAGTCCGTCAATATAAAATCCATCAACTATTTTCTGAAGCAGATAGATCTTCTGATTATAATAAAGATTCAGCCATGCGGCATCTTCAATAACTATCTTCTGCATTTCATCATATATTTTTTTCCTTTGCTCAAAGTCAGTGATCCTGAGAGCGTCTTCATACATTTTATCAATTACAGGATTGGAATATCCGACCCTGTTAGGACCTTTCGGAGTTATGTTCTTGCTGTAAAACAGCGCCATGAAATTTTCCGGGTCATAATAATCAGCACCCCAGCTAGCTCTCCAGAAAGGAAATACTCCTTCCTCCTGCTTGGATATAAGAGTCGCCTGAAGCATTTGCTCGAGCTGAAGATTTATTCCGTACTCTCTTAACTGCTCCTGAACTGCGATCGCAATTGTTTTCTGTATTTCTTCATTGCCTGTAACCAATGTAAGATTCAACCCCTTGCCGCCGGGATAGCCCGCTTCGCTTAAAAGCTGTTTGGCTTTTTCTTTATTGAATACATATCCTTTAATATCCGGATTGAAACCCGGCATGCCTGCCGGTATTGGTCCGTTGACAGCTGCAGTGCCTCTGTTCTTTAGAACATATTTCATGATCTTATCCTTATCTAATGCATAGTTAAGTGCCTGCCGGAGCTTTTTATTATTTGCGAATGGACCTTCCTTTCCGCCCGGAAGCTCGGGTGATTGCATCATGCCGAAGAAAACAGTCTGAAGCCAGGGCTGTTTGCTCAGAGTATAGGATTTATTCTGAGCATCCGTCAATGCGCCGTTCTGATCAGTAATCTGATCATATGTCTCGGATGAAGGATCGTGATAATCGTACTTGCCGTTCTGGAAATCCAGAAATTCAGTTTCGGAAGACTGAGTAAAAGTAATTTTCACTCCGTCAAGATAGGGAAGCGAGTTTCCGCTTTTGTCTTTATCCCAGTAGTTATTATTCTTTTCAAAGATCAGCTCTTTGTCAACGTCCCACTTAACAAATTTGAACGGTCCGGTACCTACGGGATTCTGACCGAATCTTTCACCGTAAAACTCTACAGCTTCCTTTGGATAAACAAATGCGTAGCTCATGGTAAGTATGCTGAGGAACGGAGCAAAAGGTTTTGTTAATTCAATTATCAATATTGAATCATTCACTGCCTTTATTCCGGAAATTTCCTTTATTTCAATTGAAGATATGGAAGATTTATAATCTATGAATTCCTTTGCCCCTTTTATCTTATCCCTGAATACCCATAAGCCGCGTGTTTTCGTTTCCGGATTATTAACTCTTTCAAAACAATATTTAAAATCAGGAGCTGTTACTTTCCTGCCTTTACCTCCCGATGAACTGAAGCATTCATTATCCTGAAATCTTACGTCACTACGCAGAGTAAATGTATATAAAAGAGCATCCTCGCTTATAGTCCAGCTTTTTGCTATGCAGGGTTTCAGATTGCTTTCCCTGTCAAATTGAACCAGACCTTCCATCATTACCGACAAACCCCAGATAGACTGCACAGAATTGGACATTACCGGCTCCAGTGTTTCTATACCCTGATTTAAATTAAGATTGAATGTATTGTTATTTGAAACTTCTTTCTTTGAGCAGGAAAATATTATTATAGAAATAAAAAAATATAAGAATAAAAGAGTTTTTTTCATCAATTGATAATTAGTATTTTGCAAAGTGGTTTTTAGATGTGATTTAATGATTTAAATTACTTAATGTCATTTGCATAAAAGTTTAATTTCAAATTAAAGAAATTTACTTTTAAAAAATAGAAATCAATTTATCTTTAAAATTCAATTAGATCTAATAATCAATACTTATTCCTTAAATATAAAATAACAATTTTCCTGAATGGATGAGAAAACTAACATAAACATTATTAAGGCTCACTATCTCGGTGAACTTTCTGCCACGGATTATCTTGTAAACTATATTAATATTCTTGACATACTGAGTAAAAATCTTTTGGAGAAACCAGCAAAAGATTATATTTCTTTTTATGATGAAAAAGAAAAAGTTGTTACTCTGAGTTACAGGGAATTTATGGGGAAAGTTTTCCGGCTGTCAAATTATCTTCTTCAGAACGGAATTTCCAAAGACGACAGGATAGCGACATATTCACATAATCATATCGATACTGTCATACTTTATTTTGCATGCTGGGCAATTGGGGCTGTGGCTGTTCCGGTGAATGTAAGCGAAGATGCAGGGAGAGTTAAATATATTATTGAGAATTCATCGTCGAAAATAATTTTTACAAGAAAAGAATATGATGCAAAATTATCCAAAGCAGATCTGCCGGCGAATGTAAAGATCGTAAATTTTGATGAATTCAGTTATGATAATTTACCGGCTGAGTTAAAATTAAATTATCATGTAGGAAAAGAAGATGAATGTCTGATCGTATATACTTCCGGAACTACCGGAAATCCCAAGGGTGTTGTACTGACTCAATATAATCTGATGGCTGATGCGTTAGCCATTTCCAACTGGCATGATC
This sequence comes from uncultured Ignavibacteriaceae bacterium, assembly GCA_964561045.1. GTDB lineage: Bacteria > Bacteroidota > Ignavibacteria > Tepidaquicellales > Tepidaquicellaceae > JAGPCH01. Next base: position 55,974 of record CAZLOL010000004.1, read on the forward strand.
TGCATAATGATGACGTGATGATGTGCGTGCTTCCCATTCATCATGTGAACGGCACAGTAGTAACTATAATGACTACAATGTTTTACGGCGGGAAACTCATATTAAATCAGAAGTTTCAGACTGAAAATTTTTTAAAAAGAATTCAGGATGAAAAAGTGAAAGTAGTAAGTGTCGTTCCAACACTGCTTCAGTTCCTTTTGCATTCAAACGAAGAAAGTAAAAATTATGACCTCAGTAATTTCTCGCACATCATCTGCGGAGCCGGACCTCTGACATGCGAGCTTGCAAAGAATTTTGAAGACAGGTTCAATTTAAGGATAGCGCACGGATACGGTCTTTCGGAGACAACCTGCTATTCGTGTTTTATACCTATAGATCTGAAAAAAGAAGAACATGTCAGATGGCAGAATGAATACGGATTTCCGTCAATTGGCATTCCCATAGAATGCAATGAAATGGAAATACAGAATGACAAAGGTGAGAAGCTTAAAGAGGAACAAAAAGGCGAAATAGTGATCCGCGGACACAACGTAATGAAATATTATTTTGACAATGATGAAGTGAACAGACAGACATTCGAGTTCGGCTGGTTTCGAAGCGGAGACGAAGGTTTTTTTAAATCTGACGAAAGCGGGAGGAAATACTTTTTCATTACCGGACGCATTAAAGAGCTTATTATAAGAGGAGCTGTAAATATTTCGCCACTGGAAATAGACGAAGTGCTTTCTATGTGCGGATGCGTAAAATCAGGCATTGCTGTTGGTTTCGAAAATGACTGGTACGGCGAAGAGGTAGGAGCATTGGTTATGCTCAAAGATGAGTATAAGGATCACGATAAGGAAAAGCTGAAAGAAGAAATAATTTCACACTGCAGAAAAAACCTGCCTTTTTTTAAATCACCTAAAACAGTTGTATTCTCAGATTCAATACCGGTGACTTCTACCGGGAAGTATCAAAGGAATAAAGTAAAGGATCAGTTTTCCCAATGGAAAACTTTCCAGTTTAAAGCTGAATGATATTTAAATCTTATCCAGTTTTAAAATTTAAATTTACTAAAAGAACATTTCAGTTCAGATTCGGATGTATAATGCTGTCACTCAGAAGTTCTGAAGTGGACATCAGCAATTTTTCCGAAAGTTCTAGAAGCTTTACAACCTGCCTTCTGTCAATGAAATTGTAATCATCAAGAAATTTATCTATCGATAATCCTTTTTCTAGATATTCAAAAAGAATCTTCACAGGAATGCTGGTACCGTAAAACACCGGCACACCTCCTGATATTTCGGGGTCGACATTTATTATTTTATTAGTCATATACAAAAATAATGAAAATCATTTTAAAATGAATTGGAATAATTTATCAGTATTAAGTTCGCTAAGTTCATAAAGTTCATAAAGTTCATAAAGTTCATAAAGTTCATAAAGTTCATAAAGTTCATAAAGTTCATAAAGTTCATAAAGTTCATAAAGTTCATAAAGTTCATAAAGTTCATAAAGTTCATAAAGTTCATAAAGTTCATAAAGTTCATAAAGTTCAT
>CAZLOL010000005.1:0-11031 GCA_964561045.1 uncultured Ignavibacteriaceae bacterium
AAGAACAGCAAAATGTGTCTGAAAATGCTTTCCGGTCTTGCAAAAAAATTAAGGCACATGAACAGTTATATAGAAAGTATAACTCTTGATATTCCAAAACGACTTGCAAAATATATTCTCACCGAAATAAATAAAAGTAATTCAAAACAGGATCCTCAATTTGAACTGAATATTAGCAAGCATGATCTAGCAGCTTATCTGGGAACAATTGATGAAACTCTTTCCCGGGCTCTCAAAAAATTTCAGGATGATGGTCTTATAGAAGTACACGGCAAAAAAATTATCCTCAAAGACAAAACATCTCTTGTTCGAATAGCCTCGAATTAATCAAAAATCTGTTCTCTGAGGTATAATCTCAGAAAATTCATTCAAAAGAATTCCGCCATAAGTTAAAAATATTTATCTTAATTGACTTAGGTCAAACTATGTGTAAACAAACCTCGGTATTTTTGTAATAGTTTAAGACATTACAAAATGAACCTCTCATCAAATAAAACATTAACAGAAACTATTCAGGATATGACTAAAGCCGCATTAATATTAAAGAATTCTGATGCTGATATAAGTACAACAGGTAAAAATATTCTTAATGATGCGGTAAAAATACCGGGAAAAAGATCAGAAAAAAATCTGAATGAGCTCACAAACTCAAAAGACATCAGAATAAATTATATGAAGATCAATGACTGGAGTCTGGAATTTCTGTGTGATTTTATTGTGAGTAATCATCATAAGTATATAAGGAAAATACTACCCGCAATATTATCAGCGTGTAAAATATATTCAGGTAAAAAGCATGGTGTATCTGAATTATATACGGGGATTCTGCAATTAAAAAATGACTTTGAAATTCACATGCAGAAAGAAGAGAAACTGCTATTTCCCTATATCAAAAAAATGAATAATGTATTTAATGATAAAGCTGAATATGAGATCCCGCCTTTTGGATCTGTATTAAATCTGATAAAAGTATTTGAAAAGGAGCACATCACAGCAGACAGATCTTTAATTATAATCAAAAAAATGTTCAGAAATTCTGAAAAAGACATTAAAGATTACAGTATTAAAAAGATATTAAGTGAATATCTGAATGAATTCATTACTGATTTTCATTTTCATATTCATCTGGAAAATAATGTTCTGTTTCCAAAGGCAGTTTCTCTTGAAAAAAAACTTAAAAAAAATTCAAAAAACATAAATCATAAATAAGAAAATGAAAAAACAAAAATTAAAACAATTAATCATTCTCATCACTGTATTCATTGCTTCGCTAAATGCTTTTTCCGGTTGCGGAGGAGATGATCCTGAATTAGGAATAGGACCCGTCAAGGAAGTTAAGCTGGATCCGCAGATCAATCAGGATCTTGTTGCAAAGGGAAAATCTATCTTCGATTTAAAATGTATCACTTGTCATAAGTTTGACGAAAAACTCGTTGGGCCGCCTCTTAAAAATGTAACTAAAAGAAGAAAACCAGAGTGGATTATGAATCAGATATTGAATCCCGAACAGATGCTGAAGGAAAATATGATTGCTAAAACAATGGCAATGTCAGGAGAATATCCTACTCCCATGACATTTCAGAATGTAACACAGGATGATGCAAGAGCCATACTGGAATATTTCAGAAACAATGACAAATAACGCAACAAATTCTTAAAATAAATTAAGGAAAAAAATGAAAAATTTATTTAAAAAAACAGCAGGCTTTATTCTGATATTAGCTCTCTTAATTCTATCCATGAATTTTAATTCCTGCTCAAAGAAAGAAAAATCAGGTCCGTCTTTAAGCGGTGATGAAGCGGAAAAAGTATATGTCGCTCCGGGTAAATGGGATGAGTTTTATTATTTTATCTCAGGCGGATTCAGCGGACAGCTTGCTGCTTACGGAATTCCTTCGGGAAGACTCTTAAGAGTAATCCCTGTATACTCTGTTAATCCTGAAAACGGTTACGGCTTTACCGAAGAAACAAAGCCAATGCTTAATACATCTTACGGATTTATTCCGTGGGACGATTCGCATCATACTGAATTGTCACAGACTGACGGAGTGCCGGACGGCAGATGGGCATTCATTAACGGAAACAATACACCGAGAGTTGCCAGAATTGATCTCAAAACTTTCAGAACCGTAGAGATAATTGAAATTCCGAACAGTGCTGGCAATCACTCTTCTCCTTTCATTACTCCCGGAACTGAATATATCGTGGCAGGAACAAGATTCAGCGTGCCTGTGGAAAACCGAGATGTATCCATTGCTTCTTACAAGGAAAATTTCAGAGGAACAATATCATTTATAAAAGTAGATAAAGATAAAGGTGATATGAACATAGCATTCCAGCTTATTACACCTCCTTATGACTATGATCTTAGCCATGCAGGAAAAGGACCTTCGTACGGTTGGTTCTTCTTTTCCTGTTATAATTCCGAACAGGCAAACACTTTACTTGAAGTCAATGCGTCACAAAAGGATAAAGATTTTATAATGGCAGTAAACTGGAAGAAGATCGAGGAATATGTCGCTCAGAATAAAGGTACTATGATGCCTTCAAAATATGCACACAATGTTTTTGATGAATCAACGCAGACTGCGAGATCTGAAATGCTTACTTCAACCAGAACGTTCAAGCCGGAAGATGTTCCGGGAGGAATATATTATATACCTTGTCCAAAATCCCCGCACGGAGCTGATGTGGATCCTACGGGAAAATATATTGTAGGAGGCGGAAAGCTTGCCACGGTAATTCCTGTGTTTGCTTTTGATAAAATCAAAGCGGCAATTGAATCAAATCAGGTTGACGGTAACATTGAAGGAATACCTGTTCTGAAATACGATGCTTGTCTGGCAGGAGAAGTTAAGAATCCGGGATTAGGTCCTCTTCATACAGAATTTGATGATAAAGGATTCGCATATACTTCAGCATTCATTTCATCGGAAATCGTAAAATGGAATGTTGAAACAAGAGAAGTAGTCGACAGAATGCCTGTTTATTATTCTGTCGGACATCTGACAATTCCGGGAGGCGACAGCAGAAAGCCATGGGGGAAATATTTATTGTCAATGAATAAAATGACGAAAGACAGATATCTTCCAACCGGACCGGAACTAACTCAATCTGCACAGTTGATAGACATATCAGGCGACAAGATGAAACTTCTTTCGGATTTTCCTACAATAGGAGAGCCGCACTATGCACAGGCAATACCTGCAGATCTTGTTACAAAGAATCAGCTGAAGATCTATAAGATTGAAGACAATAAAAATCCTTTCGCAATTAAGAGCATCAGTGATGCCAGAGCAGTGAGGGAAGGAAACGTTGTGCATATATATCTTGCAGCAACAAGGTCACACTTCACACCAGATAATATAGAAGGAATTAAACTGGGTGACACGGTTTACTTTCACATGACAAATCTTGAACAGGACTGGGACATTCCGCACGGATTTGCCGTGATGGGAAATCAGAATTCCGAAATGCTTGTAATGCCCGGTGAGACATGCACATTAAAATGGTATCCGGAAAGAGCGGGAATATATCCAATATACTGTACGGATTTTTGTTCGGCTCTTCATCAGGAAATGCAGGGCTATGTAAGAGTCTCAGCAAAGGATTCAAATGTTCCGATTTCATTCAGTCTGGGAAATGACAAAAAATAATAAAAACAATATAAAGGGTGTATGGAAATACACCCTTTTAATTTTTACCTTATGAAAAAATCTTCAAGAATACTGATACTGATCCTTGTGTTAAGTTTAATAACAGTTTACTTTGTACCATTATGGAATATCTCACTTGAAGCACCGCAATATCCGGAAGGATTGGGAATGCAGATATGGCTGAGTAAAATGACAGGTGATCTCAATACAATAAACGGATTGAATCATTATATCGGAATGAAAACAATTCAGCCGGATTCAATACAGGAATTGAAATATATGCCGTACATAATCGGAATCATAATACTTACAGGATTCATAGTATTTTTATTTAACAAAAAAACATTGCTTCTTTCGTGGATAATACTAATTATTATCACCGGGATAGCAGGTATGTATGATTTCTGGCTTTGGGAATATGACTATGGTCATAATCTGGATACTACAGCTGCAATAATTGTCCCGGGAATGAATTATCAGCCGCCTCTGATTGGTTCAAAGCAACTATTAAACTTTACAGCCACTTCGATGCCTGACACAGGCGGAATCATTATCTTTGCTGTGGGTATTACGGCTGTATTGATTTTGATATATGAATATAAATTCAATAAAACTCAAAATGTTAAAAATTAATATGAACATGCTTATAATATCACTGATCTTTTTATTTGCCTGCAGCAGGGACATATCTCCTCTTGAATACGGCAAAGATCAGTGTGATCATTGCAGAATGACTCTGACAGACAAAAAATACGGCGCTGAAATTATTACCAAAAAAGGAAAAACAATCAAGTTTGATGCTGCCGAGTGTATGCTGAATTATATTAAGGAAAAGAAAATTGATGAGAATGAAGTTGAAAAATATCTTGTCATAAAATTATCTGAACCCGGCGTGCTTACGGATGCGGTTATTGCAACATATCTGATCAGTCCTAATCTTCGAAGTCCGATGGGAGAAGATATATCTTCATTTGCAGAAAAGACTACGGCAGAGAAATATTTAAATGAATATGGAGGTGAAGTTTTTTCCTGGGAAGAGTTGAGAAATAAGTTCAAATAAACCATGATCCGCAAAATCATATATATAGCTTTTACTTATTTAACCATTCTTAATTCCGCCGGAGTATATTCCAAAGATATTATTGTGTGTCCGGACTGCGGGATCAGCTCGGTAAGAGAAGCCATAGCACAAAGCAATGACGGTGACAGGATAATTATCAAAAAAGGTACATACAAAGAGAACAATTTAATAGTTGATAAAGCAATCGAAATTCTCGGAGAAGAATTTCCCGTTATTGATCTTGAAAATAAATACCAGGGTTTCATTCTAAAAAAAGATTATATAAAAATAACAGGCTTAGAGATAAGAAATATAGAAGTAAATTACATGAATGATCTCTCAGCTATAAAAGTTGAGAATTCCGGCAACTGCATAATAGAAAACAATTTCATAAGGGATTCTTTCTTTGCGATTTATATTGCAAACTCATCTCATTGTTTAATTAAAAATAATAAGATCTCCGGACAGGCAAAGACAGAGTCTTCCTCTGGAAACGGAATTCACCTATGGAAGTGCAATAACATTACAATAGAAGACAATGAAACAACCGGTCACAGGGACGGGATCTATTTTGAATTCGTTACGAAAACAAATATCATTGGTAATTACAGTCACAATAATCTGAGATACGGCCTTCATTTTATGTTTTCGGACAGTAATTCATACAGCCGGAACACCTTTCGTGAAAACGGAGCAGGCGTTGCTGTTATGTACACAAAGAACATTGAAATGACTGACAACAGATTTGAAGATAACTGGGGTCCGGCTTCTTACGGATTGCTTCTGAAAGACATTTCCAGGAGTCTGATCAAAAGAAATATTTTTTACAAGAATACAACGGCAATTTACATGGAAGGTTCGGATCTGATCCGGGTAGAAGGAAATGAATTCAACAGCAACGGGTGGGCTACTAAAATATTAGGAAACTGCATCAACAATGTTTTCACTGAAAATAATTTTACAAACAATACGTTTGATGTTTCATCAAACAGCTCAAGAAACGAAAATATATATTCGGAAAATTACTGGGATAAATATCAGGGATATGACCTTGATAAGGACAATACCGGAGACGTTCCTTACAGACCGGTAAGCCTGTATTCAATGATCATTGACAAAGTTCCTGAAAGCATAATTCTTCTGCGGAGCTTCATGGCTGAACTGATAGATCTTACGGAAAGAGCGATGCCGGTATTGATACCCATAACTCTTGTTGATGAAAAACCAAAAATGAAAAAGATAAATTATGATTGAGATAAAAGATCTTTGCATGAGTTACGGGAAATTTCTTGCGCTGAGAGGAATAAATCTGAATCTTGAAAGAGGGCAGGTAATTGCATTAATGGGACCGAATGGTTCCGGTAAATCAACTTTACTGAAATCGATTCTGGGGTTGGTAGTGCCTGAGTCGGGAATCATTAGTGTTGAAGGCAGTGATATTAAAGACAAATTTCTTTACAGAAATAATATCGGCTATATGCCGCAGATAGCCAACTATCCTGAGAATCTTAAAGTGAAAGAATTATTTCACATTGTAGAAGACATTAGAACTGATAAAAATGATAAGGATGATGAACTCTTTTTAAAATTTAAAATTAATGAAATAAGCGAAAAATATTTCGGACAGCTTTCGGGAGGATATAAGCAGAGAGTAACTGCTGCAATTGCTTTTCTGTTTGATCCGCAGATACTTATACTTGATGAACCAACTGCCAGCCTTGATCCCTTTTCGACCGAGATTATAAAATCAAAGATACTTGATTCAAAAAAAGCTGATAAGCTGACAATAATATCCACACATATAATTTCCGAAATGGATGAACTTGCAGACAGGATCGTTTATCTGCTTGACGGAAAGGTAAATCTTGACATGGAGGTTAAGGATATTAAAAACGGTTCGGGTGAAAAACTGGGCAAAGCAATAACCAGAGTACTCCGGAAAAACTGACAAACTATGAATTATAAAATTCTTAAATATATTCTGCTTGAACTTCTGAGGAACAAGTTCATAATTTTATACAGCATAATTTTAATGATAATGAGTTTCTCAATAATTTCCATCGGGCAGGATTCTTCAAAAGCAGTAATTTCGATTCTGAATATTATTCTTTTTATAGTTCCGTTAGTAAGTCTCATATTCGGAACGATCCATTTTTACAACTCAAAAGAATTCATAGAATTTCTGCTTACACAGCCTGTCAACAGGAAAAGTATTTTCTGGGCTGAGTATTTGGGATTGACCCTTTCTCTGTCAATAGGATTTATTGCAGGAATAGGTATCCCGGTAATGATCAACGGATTCTTGATCACGGGTGTCTATCTGCTTGTAACCGGCATCAGTCTCACGTTCATATTTGTCTCAATAGCATTTTTATCATCTGTATTGAACAAAGACAAAGTAAAAGGGATAGGTCTGTCAATTATTATCTGGCTTTATCTTACTGTAATTTTTGACGGACTTATCTTTTTAATAATATATTATTTCAATGATTATCCCATTGACAAGCTTATTATAATACTGACATCCCTGAATCCTATTGACCTCGGAAGGATTCTTATGCTTCTTCAGGTGGATATATCGGCTTTGATGGGATTCACAGGAGCGACATTTCAGAAATTCTTCGGCAGTTTTGCCGGAATGTCTGTCTCGATATTATTTATGCTTTTATGGATTCTTCTCCCTCTGTTAATTTCATTAAGGATCTTCAAAAGAACAAATTTCTAAATAAATGCAAATTCAATATTAAGTTTAATGCAGTCAGTTCCGCTTCTGTTAGTAGCTTTATATTAAAATTACATTTTACAATTAATTCCTTTGAGATTGAATCTTCCGCTTTAAAACCCATTCCTTATTTAAGAAGACCACCTTTCCGTAAATTAGATTTAAAACTTAAATAATTTCATTTGAATTGAATTTTAAATTATTGTTTTAAGAAAGTTTCGTTTCAGCATAAAAATATTGATAGTTTAAATTAATTACAAATTTTATATTAACGGCTTACAAATTTTCGTAAAAATAAATATACATAAATTCACTTATGAATAATCTGATTTTAATGCTTAAAGAGGTAGCATACAATCTGCACTGGTCATGGAACAAAGACGCCGTGGAATTATTTAACGAGATCAATCCGGATTTCTGGGCTTGGTCGGGTCATAATCCTGTCAAGCTGTTAAATGAGATCAATCAGAATTATCTCGATTACATTATTGAAAAGAAAAATCTGGGAAGCAGGGTACTGAGCTTGTATGCTGAGTACAAGGATTATTTGAGCAGAAAGACTTTTTTTGAGGATAAATATTTTAAGTCAGACGAGCCGATCATAGCTTATTTTTCCGCAGAGTACGGATTGACGGAATGTTTGAAAACTTATTCCGGTGGATTAGGAGTATTGTCCGGCGATCATCTGAAATCTTCTTCCGACCTGGGACTTCCGCTTGTTGGGATAGGACTCGCTTATAATTACGGATTCTTTACACAGATGATTAATCCTGACGGCTGGCAGACGGAAAATTATCAGCTAAATGAGTTTCCCAATCTTCCAATAGAGCTTTTAAGAGATGAGAATTACATTCCTGTAAAAGTATCGGTCAATTTTCCAGGCAGAACAATCTGGATGCAGGTCTGGCTGGCACAGGTCGGACGGGTAAAACTGTTATTGCTGGATACTTCAATATCCGAGAACTCAGTAGAAGACAGGAGGATCACTGATATTCTCTACGGAGGCGATAATGAAAAAAGAATTTGTCAGGAAATAATATTAGGTATCGGAGGAATACGCCTTCTGGAAAAACTCGGATATAATATCAGGGCTTACCATCTTAATGAAGGTCACTCTGCATTCCTGTGCTTTGAAAGGATCAAGAATTATATGAAAAGAAACAATGTCACCTATGCAGAAGCAAAGAGCAAATGTTTTTATTCAAATATTTTCACTACGCATACGCCTGTACCGGCAGGAATAGACATATTTACAAAAGAGCTATTCTCGAAATATTTTAAATCATACGCCGAGAAGGAAGTGGGAGTAAGCCTTGACGATCTCTTTATCGAAGGGGACCTTCATGCAGCAGATGCCAACAACAATCAGTTCAATATGGCTTATCTTGCAATCAATAACTCAAATTTTATAAACGGAGTAAGCAAGCTTCACGGAGAGGTCTCCAGGAAAATGTGGATGCTTCCGCAAACAAGGAGTCAGATTGATTATATTACAAACGGAGTTCACACTCCAAGCTATGTTTCAAATTCAACAAACAATCTTTTCAGCAGTTATTTTTCAGAGAACTGGTATCATGATGAGAATATCTGGAAAAGAATAGGCGAAATCTCAGACGAAGAGATCTGGGCATTGAGATTAATTAACAAGTTCAAGCTGATTAATTTTTGCAGGGAAAGGATCAAGGAGAAATGGATCTCTCTCGGCGCGGATAAAACGAAGTTAAAGGAAGCCGACAGTATTTTAAGCACTGAGTCACTGACAATAGGATTTGCCAGAAGATTTGCCACATATAAAAGGGGCACACTTATATTCAGAGACCTGGACAGACTAAAAAAAATCATTAAAAATACTTCTATGCCTGTTCAGTTTGTTTTTTCAGGTAAAGCACATCCTAAAGATGAAGGCGGGAAGAATTTAATTTCAGAAATCATTTCTTATACAAGAGATCCCGATCTTAAGAATAAAATTGTCTTTCTTGACAATTATGATATAAATGTAGCCCGGCATCTGGTGGAAGGCTGCGATATATGGCTTAATAATCCGCGCCGACCTCAGGAAGCCTCCGGAACAAGCGGAATGAAAGTAATTGCAAACGGCGGACTTAATTTCAGTATTCTTGACGGCTGGTGGGATGAAGGTTACACGCCGGAAAACGGATGGAAAATTGACAGCATGCTGTCTGAGGAAATTTCAATTGAAGAAAGAGATCTTTTTGAAGCAAACAGCCTTTATAATACTCTTGAAAAAGAGATCATTCCATTATACTATCACAGAAACGGAAAAGGCATTCCTGCAGAATGGATCATGAAAATCAGATCATCAATAAAAAATCTGGCAGGATACTTCAGTACTAACAGAATGGTCAAAGAATACTGTGAAAAGTTTTATATGAAAGTTAAGTGATTAATATTTATTTTTACAAAAATAAATTATATTTTAACTAAACAACAAACTGAAAGCCTACTTCAATTCTTTAAGATTAGTTTAATTTAATTATTATTCCCTGATTAATTTTCGGGGAATGGTATTTTTTATTATCAATTATACTTTTTATTAAAAAATTGATGTATTTGTATCAAATTTAAAAAAAATATTTTTTTAATTAAATATATAATCATGAAAAAAAATCATTACTCTGCAGGAGCATTATGCTTTATAATTGTTCTGGCATTTTTAATCTTGAGCTCAACAGCTTCATTTGCTCAGATAAATGTCGGCGGACAGCCGATTAGCACATTAATGGAGCTTAACTCAAATTTTGAAATGATAACCATGCCGGAAGTTGATTCAAGAACACTTCTTGAAGAAGATGCAGCTACTGCCAACATTCCGGACCTTCCTTTAAGATATGCTAAGGTAATTGATGTAAATTACAATCTCACCAATTCCGGAACATGGATAACATTACCTGACGGAAGCAGGATATGGAGATTAGGAATAAATTCAAACGATGCAAAATCTTTAAATCTTACATACACGGATTTTTATATGCCTAAAGGCGCGACATTTTTTGTTTATAATCTGAATAAAAGCATGGTACTCGGCGCTTTTACTGATCTGAACAATACGCAGGACGGACAGTTTGCAACTGCTATTACAACCGGATTTGTAACTGTACTTGAATATTATGAACCCGTTTATTCATCCGGACAGGGAAGGATCACAGTTTCGAAAGTTGTACATGCTTATAAGGACATAATGGGATTCAGCAGTGTACTTGAGCTGCCTTGTAACATTAATATCAACTGTCCGATCGGAGCTCCATGGGTTAATCAGAAAAGATCAGTTGCCAAAATGACTTTTCAGCTCTCAGGCAGTGGATATCTTTGCACAGGTTCTCTGGTCAATAATACTTTAGGAGACAGAACTCCATATTTTTTGACTGCCGAACACTGTGCTTCTGACAACTGGTCTACACTTGTTATTGATTTTAATTATGAAGCAGCCACATGCAACGGTGTTTCCTCAAGTTCTTATCAGTCAGTTACCGGCGCTACACTAAAAGCATCAAACTTTGATACTGATTTCAGATTACTTCAATTAAATAATCCTGTACCTTCCAGTGCTAATGCTTATTTCAACGGTTGGGATA
>CAZLOL010000005.1:11131-19914 GCA_964561045.1 uncultured Ignavibacteriaceae bacterium
GCCGCTCAGTGTGAAAATCCTCAGGCAGTTTACAAAGTATTCGGAAAATTATCCGAATCCTGGGCTCATGGCGGAAGCGCTTCCAATCAGCTTAAGAACTGGTTAGATCCGAACAATTCCGCTGTTACAACATTAAACGGAATTGATGATCTTACAGGAATTGCTCCGAAATCAAATTTCACATCGGACGTTCAGAATTTACCATTAGGAGGAGGATCAGTAAATTTCTATGATATGACAACAAATGGTCCTGAAAGCTGGAGCTGGAGTTTTCCGGGAGGAACACCTTCCACTTCAACATTACAAAATCCAACAGGAATTACATACTCCGCTACCGGAGCATATGCAGTTTCTCTGACTACTACAAATTCTTTCGGCTCAAATTTAAAAACAATCGTTAATTATATCAGGGTTGCGGGAGTTCCTATGAGTCAAGTTACAACAGTTTCACCACCTTCAGGAATAACATTACTTGTTTCTGCTCAGGATCCTTCACTTTATCAGTTTGTATGGAGTTCTTCAAGCTCCAGTCCTACAGTCAAATATATTTTTAAAATAAAAAAGGTAGGACCTTCTTCAGAAACAAATTTCCAAAGTGACAATTCCGGATCAGATACTGTTATTAGTTTAAGAAAAAGTTTTCTGGACAGTCTTGCAACTTCATTTGGTTTAACGGGAGATTCAGTACAATGCACATGGAGAGCAGCTGCAACTAATGGTTTAGATACAATTATCTCCAGTCCAAACCTGATAAAAATAAGGAGAATACCGGTAGGAATAAATCAGATATCCTCTTTAATTCCCGGAGAATTCGAACTGTATAATAATTACCCTAATCCTTTCAATCCCGGCACAACAATAAAATTTGATATTGCAAAAAGCCAGTTTGTAAAATTAGCGGTTTATAATATGCTTGGAGAACAGGTTTCTTCATTGGTAAATCAAAATCTGACACCTGGAAGTTATTCTGTGACATTTGATGCAAGCAGCCTTTCAAGCGGAATGTACTTTTACAGAATAGAATCGCCGGGATATTCTGAGACAAAGAGAATGGTCTTAGTCAAATAACAATTAAATAAAAAAATATTAAAAATTAAAAGAAGCTGGATATATTTATTAATTTAGCTTCTTTTATTTTATAAAAAGTCTTTCTTAAATTAAATTCTATTTACTCATGAGATTTACAATACAATCGCTGTTAATATTTACACTGATAATTTTTTTGAATAAATCAAATGCTCAGTTTATTACAGATCAATATCAGGATCTGCCTCAGTCAATAGCAATCCAGCCTGATAATTATGTTTCATCTCCTTCAGGTGTACTCAGCAATCCTGTAACTGTGAACGGATTCGATAATTTTTATTTAGGTACGGATTTCGGGGAACCGCATATAATGACTAATCCAAGAGACCCGCTCAACAGCATCTGTGCTTTCAACATAAACAATTTTTATTACACGCTGAATGGCTTTGACTGGACAAAAGTATCTGTGCCTTTTTCCGGATTTTCCGTTCTGGGTGATCCGGTTGTTTCTTTTGACAGTCTGGGAAATGCGTATTATGTGCAGCTTTATCAGAACGGCGGCACTTACGGAGTTTGCATTGGCAAGTCAACAAACAAAGGAGTATCATGGACGTCATTTTATAATGTATCATCAACAACTGTAGGATTATCCGACAAGGAATGGGTAGCCGCGGATCAGACAAACGGACCATATTCAAACAACCTTTATGTTGTCTGGAGACAATTCGGATCTACAGGCATGAGATCCGTAAGAAGTACAAACGGAGGAGTAAACTGGAGCACGCCTCAGACCTATATCGGTGGACAAGGCGCATATGTTGCAGTCGGCGCTAACGGCAGCATTCAGGGCGGAAGTGTTTATAATGCTTCGGTCAACGGAAGTTCCATACTTGTAAACAGATCTACGGACGGCGGTGTGACATTTTCACCTCAGGTCGTTGCAGTTACTTTCATATCAGGAGGAATTTTTTGTGCAGGAAGACAGACTGTAAAAAATTGCATAAGAATGAATAATTTCCCTGTAATGTCTGCAGATAACAGTTATACAGCCACAAGGGGAAATGTATATGTTGCATACTGTGTAAATCCTCTGACTGCCGATATCGCTGATATAAATCTCATAAGATCTACTGATTACGGTGCCACATGGTCAGCACCGGTAAGAGTAAATGATGACGCTACTACTACAGATCAGTGGCTGCCGGCGATATCTGTTGATTCCAAGACCGGAAAGGTTTTTGTCAGCTGGTTTGATTCAAGAGAAGATCCGACTAATAATCTCATGACAAAAATTTATGGTACAGTATCTACTGACGGAGGATTGACTTTTACAGCAAATGCTCCTGTGTCAACAACATTGTTCAATCCGAATGCAATGGCAGTTGGTCAGCCCGGCGGTGAAAACTACATCGGTGATTATCACGGAATATCTGCTATAGGCAATACATCTTATGTTGTATGGATGGATGCAAGAAACAATAATCTCGGCAGCTATACCGGTTATTATCCTGACTTTGCTATGACGACCAGCAATTCAGCTTTTAATGTTGGCAATAATGACAGTGTTAAGATAGTGGTTAAAGTACCTGCCGTAAAAGGACCTTTCACGCAAAGAGTAAAATTCAGTGCAGCATTAGACACTCTGCCGACTTCAGGCAGCATAAGCTTTTCATTTCAGAACGGAAAAGATTCAATCTCTTCATACCCTGATTCCGTAACTCTGGTGGTAAAAACCAGTGGCACTGTTCCGGCAAGAGGATACAGAGTAAGCATTAAAGGTTCGGGAACTCAGGGTCCCCCTGTTCATATCAGAAAAGCAGATATATATGTCAATTCTTCACTTGTAACGGTAAGTACAAACAGACCCGGGATAGTTGAATTTAAAATAAACGGTGTTACATATAATCAGCAGCAGCAGATTGTGTATCCAAACGGAACAAATATCACTGTTCAGGCAGTGAGCCCGAGAGTAGTCGGATTAAATCAGTATGTTTTCTCAAACTGGTCAAACGGCGGTGACACAACCCAGACTATTACTGTAAGTTCAAACATTAATTTAAAAGCCACTTATAAAATTCAATATAAGATGATACTGACATCATCTATTGGAAATGCAACTGGCGGTAATATCTTTTATGATTCAGGTTCTTCAGCTTCTGCAAGTGTACTTTCCAGAGTATTTGTCAGCGGAGGAACTACATACTATTTCAGAGGATGGACAGGAGGCGGCCAGGGATCATATACAAGTCCTGACAGTACAGGACTTGATACCGCTATATCAGTTACAATGGGAAATCCGCTTACAGAAACCGTAAGATGGACAACTACGGTTGGAATAAATCAGAACGGCTCTGAAATTCCGGAGAAATATAATTTATATCAGAATTATCCAAATCCGTTTAACCCTGTAACTGTCATTAAATTCGACGTGATCAAAAGCAATAATGTAAAGATCGCTGTTTATGACATGCTCGGAAAGGAATTAGAAATTCTGATAAATGATCTGCTTCAGCCCGGTAGCTATAATGTAAGTTTCAACGGGGATAAATTATCAAGCGGAATTTATTATTATAGAATAACTACGGATGAGTTTACTGATGTGAAGAAGATGCTGCTTGTGAAATAGTATTGAGTATTGAGTATTAAGTATTGAGTATTGAGTATATTGTAAAAGGTTATTTAACTAAATAAATTTGTAATAATATTTAAAGTAAGGAGATAAGAATTCTTATCTCCTTTTTTTATTTCAGTTATATTTTTTAAAATATCCTGAACAGATACTACTTCTTATCCAAAATGCCTCAATACCTTATACTTAGGACCGCTCAAATATTAAATTTCTTAATAACAGAATACTCCGAACCTGTACTCTTCAGCTTGCTTTCCATCAGAAAGAATTCTTTTGAGGAAAAGACAAGACCCGGGGATATACGACAATCCAGTCCTGTAAGATTTATTTTGTGTTCTCTTTTGACTCTTCCAAGTGTAATATGAGGTTTGAAAATTTTATCGCTGACAATGTCAGCATATTTAAGTGAATCATTTATTCTTTGAGACAGTTCAAAAATTTTTTTGTCTTCATTCAGCAATTCCAGAATTAAAACTCTCGGATATCTTAATTTTGGAAAGGCGTTAATGCTTTTCAGTTCAAATTTTATTCCGGTTAAAGTTAATTCAGATTCCGTTTTTGACAACAGGATATTTATTTCATTAAGCCGGCTATCTTGAACATCACCGATAAAGAATAATGTCAGATGAAATTTATCTTTATCTTCCCACCTGATTGATTTTAAAAAATCTTCATTTAAAAGGGATATGCTTTTCTTTAGATTCTTCTGTATTCCGGATATCGTATTTTTCACGGAGTCATCGGGGTTTATTGAAATGAAGGATCTCATTTGGTAAATTTAAAGTTTGTTAAGTTTGTTAAGTTTCAGCAGATATTAAAATGAAAAGATTTATATAAAACTTACTTTTAATAATCATACAATAGTTTTATTTTAAGGCATAACAATATAAAGCGAAAAATGAAAAAATCATATCCACCTGTTTATTACTCAGATTATCTCCAGCTGGAAAAACTATTGACAAGCCAGTCTCCCAAGAGTGATGAATACAACGAACATGCTCACGATGAAATGCTTTTTATAATAGTGCACCAGGCGTATGAACTCTGGTTCAAGCAGATAATACATGAATTGAGCTCCGTTCTTGACATGTTCTGTAAGGAAAATATTGACGAAAAGAATATAGGTGTTGCCGTATCAAGGCTCAGAAGAATTACATCTATACAGAGACTTTTGATTGATCAGCTGGGAGTTATTGAAACAATGACACCTCTTGATTTTCTCGAGTTCAGGGATTTTCTGATACCTGCTTCAGGGTTTCAGAGCTTTCAGTTCCGCCTGATAGAAAATATACTGGGTCTGAATATTGAAAACCGGGTAAAACTTGATGATAAGAATTATTATACACTAGTATCCGATGAGCATCAAAAGATGCTGATGGATTCACAAAATTCGATCTCGCTGTTTGAAGCTGTTGACAAATGGCTTTCAAGAATTCCTTTTCTTAAAATTGATGCATTTGATTTCTGGTCACAGTATAAATCCGCTGTCGGTAAAATGCTGGAAAATGAGAAGCAGATAATTCTAAATAATCCGAGTTTCACAGATGAAAAAAGGGAAAAGCAGCTGAAGATGTTTGAAGGAACTGTTGATAAATTCGAAGCACTCCTGGATGAAGATAAGCACAATGAACTCGTCAGGCAGGGATTACGCCGACTTTCTTACAGGTCAACTCTCGCTGCGTTATTTATTAATCTTTACAGAGACGAACCTATACTGCATCTGCCATACAGATTTCTTACTTATCTTGTGGATGTTGATGAGAATTTCACGACATGGCGCTACAAACACGCTCTTATGGTTCACAGAATGATTGGAGCAAAGGTCGGCACAGGCGGTTCTTCCGGACATCATTACCTGATGCAGACAGCCGAGAAACATAAGATCTTTAAGGATCTTTTTGATCTGCCTACATATCTTATTCCAAGATCAGATTTACCGGAGCTTCCTGAAGAAATAAAATTGAAATTAGGATTTAATTATACAGCAAATTTAAATAAAGCTTAAATAAAAATATGAATATTGATCTTACAGATAAAAGAGCCGTTGTATGCGGAAGCTCTCAGGGTATCGGCAAAGCTATTGCGATTCAGTTTGCCGCATCGGGAGCAAGCGTCGTTCTTGTGGCGAGGAATGAAGAATCATTAAGAAATGTACTAAGAGAAATGCCGGCATCAAAGAAGCAAAACCATAACTTCATTGTTGCTGATTTTACAAAGCCGGATGAACTGAAGACTAAAATGTATAATTATGTTTCTGAAAATCCCCCGGTTCATATACTTGTAAATAATACCGGAGGTCCCAAAGCCGGTGAAGCAAACTCCGCCGATATATCTGAATATATACAGACATTTTCAGATCATCTTGTCTGCAATCAGATTCTTGTTCAGTCAGTGTTGGAAGGTATGAAGAAGGAAAAGTACGGCAGAATAATAAATATAATATCCACTTCAGTCAAACAGCCTTTGAAAAATCTTGGAGTTTCCAATACTATACGCGGAGCAGTAGCGAGCTGGGCGAAAACGCTTTCTTCTGAACTTGCGCAATACGGGATCACCGTAAATAACATTCTGCCCGGAGCTACAAGAACAGAGAGACTGTTCACGCTTTTTAAGAACAGGGCAAATGCAACCGGAAAAAGCGAGGAAGAAGTTTCAGCCGAATGGCTTAAAGAAATTCCGGCTATGAGATTTGCAGAACCGGAAGAGTTAGCTTATGCGGCTACATTCCTGGCGTCGCCGTATGCCGGATATATTAACGGTATAAATGTTCCTGTTGATGGGGGAAGGACGTTGTGTCTTTAAAATCGTTATTCGTTAAACGATTAACGCTTATCGAATAACAACAAAATTATGATTCTATACAATGTTACAATAAATATCGACAGCTCCGTCCATGATGAATGGCTAGAATGGATGAAGTCTAAGCATATTCCTGATGTAATGGCAACCGGGTTGTTCATCGATAATAAAATTTTCAGGATCATAACTGATGACGAAGAAGAGGGTAGCACATATTCCATTCAGTATTATTTAAATAGTATGAATGACTACGAAAAATACCGGGAAGAATTTGCAGGGAAACTTCAGGAGGAGCACACAGAAAAATATAAGGATAAATTTGTTGC
The DNA here is from genome assembly GCA_964561045.1 of uncultured Ignavibacteriaceae bacterium. Taxonomy (GTDB): domain Bacteria; phylum Bacteroidota; class Ignavibacteria; order Tepidaquicellales; family Tepidaquicellaceae; genus JAGPCH01. The sequence continues at coordinate 17,912 of CAZLOL010000005.1, forward strand.
TTTCAGGACGATCATGGAGAGTGCAGATTAGTCTGAAAGTTCATTGTTACATAATTTAAAAGAAGGAATAATTAAGAATATTTTATACTGATCTAACAATGTATTATTTTGTAATTAAACAATTACAGATTATGAAAGAGAACAGTAAAGAGATAAACGGTGAAAAGTATGTTTACCAGTGTTTTACTTTCAGACCCGAGATACAGGAGCATACATTCATAGGAAATGAATTCATCGGCATGGATCCGTCACAGGAAACTGATTACAATAACATCATGAACCGCGTTATTGAAGCAGGGAAAGAAGGCTTTTTGCCCGATCTTCTTGCGGAGTTGAAAAATCTTATAGGCGAAGGAAACTCTGAATATGACGGTTACGAAATTGGTGAAGATGAATTTTCACATTATTTCTTCATAAAAGCTTCTCTGTATAAAAGCATACTTTCAAAAATAGAAAAGTGGAGAGACATTAACGACTACAATGAATTAATGTACTGGGAAGAAAAAGAGGTCTGAAAATATTTTCAGATCAGATTAAAATCATTCATGGAAAAATTAAAGAACTACATTAACGGTATACTTACCACTCCTTATTCAAGTGATTACATTAACGTTCAGGATCCTTCTACAGGTGAAACATTCACGATGATCCCGGATTCTAATTCAGACGATGTGCAGCTTGCGGTTGAATCCGCAGAGAAAGCTTTTCCGCTTTGGTCAAATCTTACTGCGGAAGAGAGGTCAGATTATCTTATAAAGATTGCAGATCTTATTCATGCTAATCTCGATAAGTTTGCCCATGCAGAGAGCCTGGACAACGGAAAGCCGCTATGGCTGGCTAAGAGAGTGGACATTCCCAGGGCAGTGAAAAACTTTGAATTCTTTGCTTCTGCTGTAACACAGTTCTCAAGCGAATCACATGCTACCGGTAATATAGCTTTGAATTATACTCTTCGTCAGCCTCTTGGAATTGTCGGAGCTATTTCACCCTGGAATCTTCCATTGTACTTATTCAGCTGGAAAATAGCGCCGGCTCTCGCTGCAGGAAATTGTGTTATAGCGAAACCTTCAGAGATGACTCCTCTGACGGCTTTCATGCTTTCTGAAATATGCATTGAAGCTAAACTGCCGGGCGGAGTTCTGAATATCATTCATGGTTATGGTAATAAAGCCGGTTCAGCAATAGTTTCCCATCCGAAAATAAGAGCAATAACTTTTACAGGCGGAACAAAAACAGGCGAGATGATTGCACGAACTGCCGCGCCGATGTTTAAAAAGCTTTCACTGGAATTAGGCGGTAAGAATCCGAATATTATTTTTGCAGACTGCAATTATGAAGAGATGCTTAAAACCACCGTTCAGTCTTCTTTCAGAAATCAGGGTGAGATATGTCTTTGCGGATCAAGAATATTTATAGAAAAAAAAATTTATGAAAAATTTAAGACTGACTTTATTGAAAAAGTCGTGAAGCTTCGTATAGGAGATCCGATGAAAGATGATACAGATATAGGGGCTATTGTATCAAAACAGCACTTTGAAAAAATACTTTCTTATATTGATCTTGCTGAAAAAGAAGGCGGTAAAATTCTTTGCGGTGGTAAGATATTCAGACCTGAAGGAAGATGTAAAGACGGCTGGTTCATAGAGCCGGCTGTGATCGAAGGTTTGAAATATGACTGCAGGACAAATCAGGAAGAGATCTTCGGACCTGTAGTAACCATTACTCCGTTTGAAACCGAAGATGAAGTCATAATGATGTCCGACTCGACAAAATACGGGCTCGCTTCCATAATCTGGACGGAAAATCTTACACGCGCGCACAGACTTGCAGCAAAAATTAAGACTGGCATAGTCTGGATCAACTGCTGGATGGAACGCGATCTGAGAACACCATTCGGAGGCATGAAAGACTCGGGTGTAGGAAGGGAAGGCGGTTTCGAAGCTCTTAGATTTTTCACTGAACCAAAGAATGTATGCATTAAATTGTAAATTCAAATTTTTAAA
>CAZLOL010000005.1:20014-31807 GCA_964561045.1 uncultured Ignavibacteriaceae bacterium
GACTTTATCATCATCGGCAGCGGCATTCTGGGATTATCAACTGCCTGTGAGATAAAGGAAAAAGATCCTGCGCGCAGCGTACTCATTCTGGAAAAGGGATTATTCCCGACAGGAGCAAGCACAAAGAATGCAGGATTCGCATGTTTCGGAAGCCTTACTGAAATATTATCTGACTTTAATAGAATTGGTGAAGATGCAACAATTGAACTGGTAGGAAAAAGATATGAAGGCATAAGTCTTTTACGGAAAAGATTAGGTGACAAAAAAATTGGATTATTAAATTACGGAGGGTATGAACTTATAATTGACACTCATATTGATTCAATTGATAAAATTGATTTTGTAAACAGCAAGCTTAAAAGCATTTTCAGGAGTGAAGCTTTTGAAATCAAAAATGAAAAGATAAAAGAGTTTGGATTTAACAAAGATAAAGTCAGGTCGCTTATATTCAGTCAGTCTGAGTCACAGATAGATACCGGACTTATGATGAGCTCTCTGACAGGCTACGCAGCATCACTTGGGATAAAGATCATAAACGGTTGCGATGTGGATATGATAAATGAGAAAGAGAACTATGTAAAGGTCATTACAAATAATTATTCGGGTAAAGACAGGCTGTACTTTAATGCAAAATCAGTGATAGTTTGTACGAATGCATTTACCGGAAAATTCTTTCCTGAATTCAGGATTAAGCCGGGCAGAGGTCAGGTGCTTATAACAAAACCCGTTGATGGATTGAAATTCAAAGGTGTTTTTCATTTTAATGAAGGATTTTATTACTTCAGAAACTATGAGGACAGAATAATTTTCGGCGGAGGCAGAAATCTGGATTTTGAAAAAGAAGAAACTGCAGAGTTCGAATCAAATGATCTGATTATAAAAGATCTGAAAGATAAACTGAATAATATTATACTTCCTGATAATCATTATGAAATTGATTTTACCTGGTCAGGAATAATGGGTTTTAATGAGTTAAAGAAACCTGATATAAAAAAAATCTCCGACAGAATTACTTTTGCAATGTCATGCAACGGAATGGGAATTGCTTTGTCTTCTTTTATTGCAAAAGAAATTGTTTATGAAATTAATTTGTAGCGATAGTCTGAAAAGTAACAATTTACAGTAGCCGCAAACTTTATGCCTTTTGAATATAATCGAGTACGCAACCAAAAAGATTGCGGCTACTTTGAGAACAGACTATTATTGAATGCTCCGGCAGAATTATTCAAAAATTCGTTTCATCTGCCGTCGGACCGTATATCTGAGGAAGCGGAACATCCAGCATTCTTAAATAAACAGAAAGCTGTCCCCTGTGATGAATAGAATGACTCAATATAAAAGATCTGAGAACTGCAATCTTTGGCAATGTAAAAAATATTTGTTCCCCGTTTCTCATTGTCCAGTTTCCCATCAGCTTTTCATCAGAAGCATTCTTTAAACATTCAACAGCTCCGGCAATGCTTTCATCAAATACTTTTAAAAGTTCGGCTGAGGTCTTTGCCTCTTTCGGAACATAATCATTGGCAGCAAAATCAATTTCATCTTTATTCACTATTGCACTTACCCACTGCGGGTTTTCAGAAATATGGTAAGCGAGTCTGCCGAGCGTCATTGATTTTTCGTGCGGCTTCCAGTCAAAAGATTTTTCCGGAACTCTTTCTATCATTTTTCTGCTGCTGGCAGCTTCCATCTGAAGTTCTGTTATAAAAGATTCGTTTAACGGCATGATATTTTTTAGTTTAATTTAAGGAAAATTTTTAATGAAGATTATATCTTAAAACTGAAATACGCATTTTCTGCATCAGAGTTTCTTAAATCTTGCCTGAAAGAATCTGAGATACCTTGGTTCATATACCATTTTCAAACCCTTTACATTTTTTCTCTTGCGGTAAACGTTTTCAATACTTTCGGCGACAACGTCCATGTGCGCCTGGGTATATACTCTTCTTGGAATCGTGATCCTTACAAGCTCGAGTTTCGGATAATGATGCTTTCCGGTTTTGATATCACGGCCGGCCGAAACTATTCCTCTTTCCATTGTCCGTACGCCTGAATCCTCATAGATCTCAGCAGCAAGTGTCTGGGCAGGAAACTGATCCTGTTTTAAATGTGACAGAAATTTTTTAGCATCTATAAAAACTCCGTGACCTCCGACCGGTTTAACAATAGGCACATTTGCATCTCTTAATCTATTTCCCAGATAAAGCACCTGTCCGATTCTTGCATCCATGTGGTCATCGCTTAATGATTCGTGTATTCCGATTGCTATTGCTTCCATGTCTCTTCCGGCAAGACCTCCGTATGTATGAAGTCCTTCATAAACTACGCAAAGGTTACTTGATTCATCATAAAGTTTCTTATCGTTAATCGCAAGAAATCCTCCTATATTAACAAGAGCGTCTTTCTTTGCGCTCATAGTCGCTCCGTCTGTCAGGCTGCATATCTCCTTAACTATCTGAGCAATATTCTTCCTAGAGTAACCGGGTTCTCTTTGCTTTATGAACCATGCATTCTCTGCCACCCGTGTCATATCAAGAAATATTTTAATGCCGTGCTTCTGTGTAAGTCTGCGCACATCCCTCAGATTCTTCAGGGAAATCGGCTGTCCGCCTGCCATGTTTACAGTAGTGGCTATGCAAAGATAAGGAATTTTTTCTGCCCCGAATTTTTTTATAAGGGCTTCTACTTTATTAAGGTCAACATTGCCTTTGAAAGGATGAGGATTCTGTGAATCGTGAGCTTCATCAATTATTATATCGTGAAATGTTCCGCCCGCAAGTTCCTGATGAAGACGTGTTGTAGTAAAATACATATTACCCGGAACCACATCACCGGGTTTGATTAGTATCCTTGATAAAAGATTTTCAGCTCCTCTTCCCTGATGTGTAGGGACGAGATATTTATAACCGTAACATTCCCTGACAGTGGATTCCAGATGATAAAAATTTTCACTGCCGGCATAGGCTTCATCACCAAGCATGAGACCCGCCCATTGTCTGTCGCTCATGGCGTTTGTTCCGCTGTCGGTAAGAAGATCTATATAAACATCTTTTGATTTCAGCAGAAAAGTATTGAACCCTGCTTCGCTGATCTTTTTCTTCCTCTGTGCCGGAGTTGTCATATTCAGAAGCTCTACCATTTTAATTTTAAATGGCTCTGCCCATGAATGTTTTGAGTTTATTTCAATATTATTTTTGTTCATGGATTAAATTTATTTAATACAAAATTAACTAATTCAAAACATTTCGCCTATGATCTTTGTCATAAAACATAAATATTTTTTAAATGAAGTTGTCAGCGACATTTCATGATAAAAACATTTTTACGGTGCAGTATCTGACTTCCTGGCAATTACAGAAAAGACATGCCAGTGTTTTGATTCTCCTGAAGCTGTTACTCCGTCCTCATCTTTCTCTTCAAAATATTCAATTATAAAATTTTTAAACAATTTTTTTACATCCTTTTTTGAATGAAAAGTCATCATTTTATTATTCGACCAGCTGTCATTTATTCCGAATAAATTTCCTGCAAATCTTCCGTCATTCAGAATAGAATTCTCTATTTCATTCCATAAATTCCCGAAATAATCCGGATTGCAGAAAGGAATACTGTAACTGGCATTAAGAAAATTACATTTCATGAGTTTTAATTCTTCAAATGTCATGCTCATGTTTTTTAAATTTTTCTTGAGACTGGGAATAACACTCTCTTCAAGGATAGCAAGTCCTTCAGGAGAATAATCTATCGCAAGAACCTTCCAGTTTCTCTTTAATAATTCCAGAGTATCGGCTCCGTGTCCGCAGCCGAGATCTATTGCAAAAAGCTGTTCGTCCGGACTTTTATCTTTTTCAAACAATTCCAGGGCTTTCAGCAAAGTATCTCTCGGAATCAGATTTGATTTATTCTTATAATAAGAACTCCAGTCATGTTTCCTTGCATCTGATGGTGTATTGTTTTCAGAAAAGGATTTCTTTTTTAAAAACGGAAGATATTCTATCCAGGGTCCGACTTCTCCGGCAAATTGATTTGCCAGGACCCGGCATATCTGAGCAATATGACTGAGATCATGAACAGTCCATGTCGATAGTAATTGCCTGAGCGTCACTTCGCCAAAAACAGGGTGAATGCCTTTTTTATTGAGTTCGGCATCTGTAAGCTCTGATGCAATCAGGTATGCAATGTTTTTTTCACGCAGAACTCTGAACTCATCCAATAGCTCAGATATTGCTTTTGTCTTACTCATTTCAAATCCTTTTGTCCGGTCAAATGGTTTGAATGATTTATTATCTGTTTCGTTAAGAATCAGTTTCATGCGTATTACCCAGTCATCCTCCTCACAATGTATCAGGTGACAGACTATCTCAGCCGGAGTCCAGGTTCCCTCTCCTTCATTTTGAACAAGCCATTCATTGCCAAGACCGGAAAGCAGCTTTTCGATCACTGCCGGAGTTGAATTTAATATTTCCAACGCTCTGCTGATGCTGAATTCCATAAGTATAAGAAAAGTAAAATTATATTTTCCGGCAGAATATAATAAATTAATAAATCCGATGGAAAATGTTTTTGAGAATAATTTAAAAGATACAGGATTTTAGATGATTAACTTAATTAATTCAGCTTCATTATTCAAGTTGTCAATTAATAACGGGAAATATATTCCTGAATTTTTTTTTAAAATTAATCCGGTAAATATGATGTATCACCGGATATTCAAAAATCAGTTGGTTATTGTATTCAGAGTAATTATTTTATCCAAAAAAAAGGAGACCCGAATAATGAAAAGAATTATCACCCCTCTGCTCTTTACATTTCTTTTGTTTACTTTTAATAATTATTCATACGCACAGTCTGCAGACGAACAGAAAGCCTGGATGGATTACATGACTCCCGGTCCTGTTCATGAAATGATCGCAAAATCAAACGGTGACTGGACGGAAGAAATAACCTTCTGGATGTCACCTGATGCACCTCCTACAAAGACAACAGCTACAGCTACAAATAAAATGATATTGGGAGGAAGATATCAGTATTCTTCCGTATCGGGAGATATGATGGGTATGCCTTTTGAAGGAGTAAGCATATTAGGTTATGACAATGCAAAGAAAATTTTTCAAAGTACGTGGATAGATAACTTCGGAACCGGGATTACAAACATGACAGGAACATGGGATCAGGCAACTAATACCGTAAACTTCACAGGAACTTCACTGGATCCCATGACAGGAAATGACATTGATATGAGACAAACATTTAAGATCATTGATGATAATAATCAAATCATAGAAATGTTTGCAACTATGGACGGAAAAGAAATGAAAACCATGGAAATAAAAATGACAAGAAAATAATTATTTCATGAAATAAAATTCTTATTCATTAAAACAGGATTAATTTATTTGATCCTGTTTTTTATTGATATGATTCGAAGCGATATTAATTACAAGATAAATCTTAAAATCAAACAGGTAATATTTTTCACATCAAGATTTTCTTCGAACCCAAAAAATCTTTATCATTCAAATTTATTATTAATTATATCACCGTTTATTTTTTCCGGAATATTATTTTCAGATATGGTCTTATTTTCAAACCTGTTAATAAAATAATTTTCAGTGAAAGCTATTCTATAAATTTATAGACCCTCACATAATCTATTTCAAAAGTTGAAGGGAAAATTGAATTGTCAACTCCTTTAAGACCTCCCCAGTCACCTCCTACTGCCAGATTAATGATAAGAAAGAACTTTTTATCGAACGGCCAGTATTTGCTTCCTTTCCCATTATTTTTATATTCAAAATACTTTTTTCCGTCGACATATCCTCTTATACCGTAAGGGGTCCAGTCAAGTCTGTAAATATAAAAGCTGTTTGCAGAATTTTTTACTGTAACTTTAGCGGTCTTTTCATTTTTCAAACCGCTATTGTATGCTTTGTTGTGTATGGAAAAATGTACAATATCAGGTTCGTATCCGACATGCTCCATAATGTCTATCTCGCCGCTGGATGTTTCGATTCCGTAATATTGTTTTGAAGGAAGCATCCAGACAGCGGGCCAGATGCCTTTACCGTCGGGCAGTTTTGCTTTCACTTCAACTCTTCCGTACAGCCATTCGCCTTTATGTTTAGTGACTATTCTTGAAGAAGTATAATTCTTTTTTTTTCTTTTTTCTTTCCGGGCTGTAATTTTTAATAATCCGTCAGCTAAAGAAATATTTTCACCTTTGGTATAATACTGCAGTTCATTGTTACCCCAGCCGTCACCTCCGGTTTCAAATGTCCATTTTGTAGAATCAAGTTTATTGTTTTCATCAAATTCATCAGACCATTCCGGAGTATCTTCGAATTTCCATTTGTAAGATTTCTTTTGTGTGTAAGCATTATTATAAAGCAGGAATATGATGCAAGTGATCAACGCGGAATAAAAAAATTTTTTTTTCATAACGTACACATGCTTATCTGATGAGATTGTATTTGAAATTAAAATTAAGGTAAGGATGCGGGAGCATATAAAAAACAACTGTTAATTTATACTTACTATTTGTAAACAACTTTGAACTTTTCACAGACAAGCGGCATATCCATTGCCGGTTCTTTTCTTATCTTTTTCAATACTCTTGTAAAAAAACTCCAGTGTGCGCTTCTCCAGTACTCAAGAGATCTGTCGCCTTCGCCTTCCATAAATGCAAATTCTGCGGAGACCTGATCATAAGGAACTATATCAACGCTGACAGTCTCGACAATGCATAAAGGTTCGTTCTTACCGTCAAGGACAATTGTCTTTATACCGACCTCAGGGATCTGTCCTCCTTCAAATTCATATTCCCAAAGAGATGAACATGTTGCTGTTTTCACTCCCGATGCTATTAGTTCGCCAAGCTCCTGTGCAAGTTCATTGCTGTCACCCCATTGTTCGGCGCAGTAAATAAAGTTTGAACTTCTCTGATCTTCCGGAAGACTCTCCAGATATTCAGACCAGTAATCTTTTATTTGTGTGTTGTACATGGTACAGAAAGTTTATAATGAATAGTATTGAATGTTTATTTTGTTTTTACGTAGAAATGCTGAATGTTGTTTTTGCCTGTCCCGCGCGCATCAATCTCTATGTCTTTGACTTTTTTGATCAGATCTATAAGTTTCTTGTAACCATAATTTCGCGGATCGAAATCAGGTTTTTTCTTTAATATAAGATTTCCCAGCACACCTAGATAAACCCAGCCGTCTTCTTCAGCTAAATCATTTATACTTTCGGAAATTAATTTTGTCAACTCTGTATCAACTGCTGCAACTGTAACAGCAGCCGGTGCAGCCGGCGTAGTTTTTTTTACGTGAGTTTTTTCTACTTTTTTCGAAACCGGCGAAGAGACAACAGGTTTTTCTCTTTTCTTTAATATTTCTATATAGATAAATTTATTGCAGGATGCTATAAAAGGTGAAGGAGTTTTTTTCTCGCCTATTCCGAATACGAGCATTCCGGCTTCGCGTAATCTTGTAGCCAGTCTGGTAAAATCGCTGTCGCTTGAAACAATGCAGAATCCATCCACTCTTCCTGTATAGAGTATATCCATTGCATCTATTATTAATGCCGAATCAGACGAGTTTTTTCCTACAGTATAACTGTATTGTTGAATAGGTGTAATTGCGTTTTCAAGAAGCACTGATTTCCAGCCGGTAAGTGTCGGTTTGGTCCAGTCACCGTAAATTCTTTTGAATGTCGGAGTGCCATATTTAGCGATCTCTTCCATCATTCCTTTTATGTTGGCATAAGGTATATTATCTGCATCGATCAAAACTGCGAGGCGAAGCTCTTTTATTGGTTCCATGAATTTAATTTTGATTCCGTATTTATACTTGTTCTTTCTTTAATTAATTGAACTTTTACACAACTTAAAAAAATCAATCCTCTTATTCAAGTTTGCAATTAATAAATTTCTTTAATTAGTTTTAAACAATAAAAAACGGGATCCTGAAAGATTTCAAAATCCCGTTATAAAAAATATTCTGTTTAGCAGAGATCACACATGCTGAGACTCAGTTTCTTGCTTTTTCGCAAGCCGCTCTAATCTCATCGATTTCGTTCTGAATGTATTATTAAAGGGTGCGATGATATAAGCCTTTATGATATATGGCCAGAAACCGCGTTCTTTTAGATGCGAAGCAATAAGGTGATCGATTTTTTTGTGAGCTTCAGGTGTTTCGCTCCAGTGAATGCTTGCACGGAAATGATGAATAGTATGAAATCCGTTATTGAAAAGCAAAAAATTTGTAGTCGGACTTACAAAATTACGGGAGTGATTATAATCAGATTCTTCATCCGCGTGAACGTGCTGAATGTAATTAAAGATCAGTACGGAGAACAATGCAAACTGCTGAGGAATGATCACATATAAAATTGCTTTCTTCCAGTCTATCAATAATGCTATGATTATAAAAAGTCCGAGTGCTACATATTGAAATATGGAAAGATAAAATTTACCGCGCTTGTTATTCCAGAGATATTTGAGATACGCTACGATCGGATTCTGCTGAAAATAACTGCTTATGGTAGGATAGCTCAGCAATGTAAAGATATTATTCTTTTCGCTTACTCTGTAAGTAATAGTGAAATCACCCTCGCGGTTATTGAATTTGTGATGATTTTTGTTGTGTGTCGGAGTCCATGCAAAGATCGGAAATCCGTAAAACAATGTGATCCAGTAATCGGTTATATCATTCAGTATTTTTGATTTCCACATGGGAACGTGATTGTGATTATGAGCTATTACTGCTATGGTTACGGCAAGATAAAGTGAAAATATATATAATAACGGATGAAATCCGAAATTCCACTGAACGAAAAGCAAAGCGGTAGTCATGCTGAGAAATATGAGGGTTTTTATATCGGCTTTGTATTTTAACATACTGTGATTTATAAATTTAAGTTGTTTTTGTTTACAAAAAGGGTGATAACAGATTAATCGTATAAAGCTTTATTGAAGATTTATGTAAGTTAACTATTATAACTTCTTATAATCATACCAATTTTAATACTTTATTAAACATTAAAACCGGTTTATGTGGATTTTTTCTTTATCAAAAATATGAATATTGAAATAAAAATGCATTACAGAACTTTATGTATAAGTTACATAATTTACATAATTTTCACACAGAGACTTTCATATTTATCTCTATCAACATTCGTTAATATCTGTAATTTTCTGATCACATTTTAAATCAAACTGATAAAATCAATCAAATGGAAAAACTAAAATAGATAGTTGTATTTAATAATAAGTATCAATAATTTGTTCGCGGACAGAATTTTTCGCTCATTAATTAATCGCAGAACATGAAAACAAGAAATCTTTTCGTCATCTCAGTAATGCTTTTACTTTCAAATGTTTCATACTCTCAGCTTAAAAATTTCGGTATAAAAGGCGGTTTGAATTTATCCAATGCAGAACTGGATTATACCGGTTTCAACTATCAGCCGGACAATAAAACAGGGTTTAATGTTTATCTTACGTATGATTTCCTTAACTTCAAAAACGTTGTGATTTCAGGTGAAGCAGGTTATTCGCAAAAAGGTTTTAATGATGATGTCTTAATCAAAAATGGATTGGGAGAAGAGGTGGGTAGTTTTATGATTTATAATCGACTAAACTATATTGACATAAATGCAATTGCGGAATTTATATTGAGATATAAATCCGTAAGCCCTTACTTTTCTTTCGGACCTGTTTTAAGTTTTTATACAGGTTATAACCTGAGCGCTTCAGGTAAATATGATTCTTTATATCAAAATTATGAAAATCCTCTGTTCGAAAAACTGAAAACATCAGTTATCGGACTTATAGCCGGAGCAGGTATTGAGATAAATAAAGTCATTCCGCAGACTATTATAACCGAAGTAAGATATAATTTCGACCTGACCAACAGTTTTAATAACGGATTTCTGAACTATCAGAGAAACTATCTGTGGCAGTTCAATCTCGGCGTGAAGTTTTGATGTAAAATTTCAGAAATAAATTTTCGAAGATTACACCGATAATTATACCGGCTGCATAACACAAAAGATCGCTCCATAAGAAACCATATCCAAGAATCAAGCCGCCAATTTTTGTTTGTCTGATCATGTTTATCCATTCAGCCTGATAAAGCTGACTGAATTCTACGGCAATGCATAACCCAAAAGAAATCACTGCATTTGATAAAGCGGAATTTGAGATAAAGACAAATCCGGAAATCAGAAAGACCATTAATGCCCAAAGAGTATCACCGGAATATTCTGCCAGGAATGAAGGAAGGAATTCCTGATATTTCCTTGATGCAAGTCCTGACAGAATTACAGCAATTACCAGAATAAAATAAATTGTTCTGCTTCTCTTTACTGTCAATCCGTCCTTTCAAATTCATAACTATGTCTTGTTATAAAATTAACGCCGTCACTGAATTTTACTTCTTTCTTTATAACAAATTTTTTAATGCTGATAAAATACGTATGTCTGATCAAAGCAGGTTTTTCATCATCCATTCCCTCGCGTTCAGTGACTAACTTTAAATAGCCGCTTTCATCTGATATTTTTTCTGTTACGGTCTCATTGCTGAATGTTTTGCCGTTATCATCTATCCTTATTGTTTCAGAGGCGTTGGCTTTAGGCTCTTCAGGATATTCATTAATGAAAATAAAAACATCCTGATCATCTGTCTTTTCTACCGTGAGTTCTGCCGGAATAGAAACTTCTTTGTTGCTTTTATAGTCAAGGTATGTAAGCTTACCTGACCATTTTTTTCCTGTCAATATGTTAAGATCATCTGAAGTAATAACAGGCTCGTCGGATGTAAAACTAAATGCACTGATAACTAAAAAGATAATAATTAAAAGGTTCTTGTTCATGTGATTTTTATAGTAATAAAGTTAATCAAAAATTGTTCTTTATAACTTCGATCTGAAATTAATTTCCTGAAACTTTTCTTTTAAACGGTTCTTTTATTTTTTTTCCGAAACGTTAACATACGCGTCAATTTTCCGGTAGGAATTTCCCCATACTTCGCGCTTTCTGAATTCTCTTATTGCATCGAGATCAAATTCAGCATAAAAAATTCCTTCTGATTCATCAGCCATGACGATCAGGTTGTCAAGTTCATTCCCGTCTTTATCATAAACGACCGGTGAATAAGCCATTGATCTGCCGTTACATTTCGGTGACGGATAATTTGCCAGAGCTACACCAACCATATTTTCAAATGCCCGCGTTCTTAACTGTGCTGTTCTGTGCGTATCCATCCTGCAGCTATTTGGAATAAGAATTATTTCGGCTCCGAGCAGCATCAGCTCTCTTGCGCTTTCAGGAAATTCACGGTCAAAGCATATCATAGCGCCGACTTTTACTTTTCCTTTCTTCGTATCAAGATCACACATAAAAAATTTCTTTCCGTGCTCACAGAAATATTCCATTGAAAAGTCACAGGTATGTACTTTTGAATAATTAAGAACAATCTCTCCATGCCTGTCAATCAATGCAACGGAGTTATAAGGCTTATCTTTTCCCTTTTGCAGAAACGTTACAGCAATTGAAACTTTAAGTTCGCTGCAAAGATTTCTTAAAGACATTATAAATTCAGAATCAGTTTCTATGGCATGTGTATTCCAGATTTTAATCTTATTCTGAGTTTCTTCAGAAACCTTAGTCGGATCAAAGTCATTATTAAATACTGATGCATCAAAGCTTTCATATCCGATATTCCACATCTCCGGAAATAAAATTATATCAGAGCCGTTTGCAGCCGCTTCCCTGCAGTACTTTATTCCTTT